>CAZSBV010000015.1:0-16897 GCA_964605105.1 uncultured Lachnospiraceae bacterium
TCATAACACGACCTGTAGATTCTTTCTGTTCTAATTTGTCTTCGATCAATCTGTCGATACCGTATAAAGCGATACGTCTGTAGTCACCGATGATACGTCCACGTCCGTAAGCATCCGGAAGACCTGTGATGATGTGAGAAGAACGACAAGCTCTCATTTCAGGTGTGTAAGCATCGAAACATCCAGCGTTGTGAGTTTTTCTGTGTACAGAGAAGAATTCACTGATTTCTGGATCTACTGTATATCCGTTATCAGCACAAGCTTTTTCTGCCATTCTGATACCGCCGTATGGCTGCATGGAACGTTTGAAAGGCTTGTCTGTCTGGAAACCTACGATAGTTTCTTTGGATTTGTCAAGGTATCCAGGACCATGAGAAACGATAGTGGAAACTACTTTTGTATCCATATCGAGAACGCCGCCTGCTTCTCTTTCCTGTTTAGATAAGTCTAATACCTGTGCCCATAAGTCTGTTGTGTTCTGTGTAGGACCTGCTAAGAAAGCTTCGTCTCCGTCATATGGAGTATAGTTTCTCTGGATGAAATCTCTAACGTTGATTTCGTTTTCCCATTTGCCGCCTACAAAATCTGTCCATTCTGGTCTCATTTGAAAATGCCTCCTATAAATTTGTTAAATATTGATATTAATAGTCAAAGAACTATAATAATCTTATGCAATAATTATAGTTTACGTGGTTCTTAACGTCAAGTAACCATGTGTACTTTTTTCTATACAAATAACGCGAAATGGGGTATACTATGGTTACTGTTCATATGCGCATAGCGAAGCATGTTACTGAGAACAGAGTGAACAGTAACATTGAAAATAAAAGGAGGAAATAGAAATGGCAGCAATAACCAAAGATATGACAATTGGAGAAATTTTAAGAACAAATCCTGCAGTGGCACCAATTCTTATGGAAGCTGGGATGCATTGCTTAGGATGCCCTTCTGCTCAGGGAGAGAGCCTGGAAGAAGCTGCAATGGTTCACGGAATGAACATTGAAGATTTAATGAGCAAAATCGAAGCTTTATAATTTGCGGAAAAGGCAAACGCCGGGCAGACGTGTTTACACATCAATTTGGCGTCGCTTGTGATTTACACATGAGAAAAGCTGTGGCAACTTTTACGAAAGTTATCACAGCTTTTTAGCGTTTATTCCTTTATTTTAGATTCTGTCTCCATAATGGAGAGTGCATGAATTGCATTGTCTTTTACAATAGTTTTAAAATGTTCCTGCATGTAAGCTTCGCGGGCTTTGGAATAACGTTCCATACGTCCGTGTTCAGATAAAATATTGCAGAGACGGTTAAAATCTTCCGGTGTATGTCCTGTCTGGGAAATCACCAGGTAATAACGGCTGTCTTCCAGACTGCGGTACAAAGAGTTGTTTCCCTGATAGAAAGTGTCTAACATACCAGTCAAAGAAGAGATGGTATTTAAAGTATCAAAAGAAACCAGCTTTGTAATATTGGTTGGAGCTTCCTGTTTTACACCGTTAGCTTCGTTGCCGGCAGATTTTTTGGTAGATATATTGCTGCTATCGGAGAGTAAAGATGTTTCGTTTGCTGCATCCAGCGCTTCCAAATGTTTTGCCAAATGGCTGTTTTGGACTTTTTTGAATAAGTCTAAAATTTCATCTGCAGCATCCGGCAAATCGGATAAAGCATCTTCAATGGAATCATCCAGATCTTGTAGAGAAGGTGCGAATTTGGAAAAGCGAGTATCTAATTCTTCCGGGTCTTCTACTTTGGTAATAATAAGTACGATGCAGTCTCCGCTCAAAGGAATGGCTTCAATCATTAAAGGAATATCCTCTGCTTCAAAACCAAATTTAAGATTGGCCTGCTGCATCATATCACGAAACAGATCTTTGGCCTTTTCGGTTCCATATGCGAGTTCGCTTAATTTTAACTGACGGTCAGCTAAATCGGCCTTGGTCAGGGTACAACGGATTTGATTATCATTTACTTTTTCTATTTTCATATCAATCACCAGGATCCTTTCCTAGAGTTATATCTAATTAATTATATATTAATATACGATGAAACTTATTAAATCGTAACTGTTCAGCCGCTAAGCTTGAAAATGTTGCGCTGCAGGCTTTAGTGTTACGATAAATTGTATACATCTTGAGAATGGAAGTCAAGTTTTCAATAGAGAGAATTGTCATATTTAATAAAAAAATAATAAAATATGTTGCTATTTATCGATAAGACGAGTATAATAAAGCGAAAGATGCATTGGATAGTCGGTACAGAGAGGAGGCTAACCATACATCGTTTTCTAAATCTTAATCTAAATCAAATATAGGTTGTTATTTACAGCCGTCTCAACATAATCAAAATATAGGCACAAGATTATGTTAAGTCTTACAAGTTTTTGCACTTGTTCGAAATTATAAAATCCTTAGCTAATAATAGCGCAATTCACAATTAATTTTTATGTTTTATTTAGGTACAGGTTCAGTGCATCTTTTTTATTCTTTTCAATTCCCTATTTAGTCTGCTGAATTTAGTATGGACAAAAACTTATATTTTACACGAAGAAAAAAACTGAAAATATTATTTCAAATTAATATATCACAAGGCTGTTTCTCTTGAATTAATAGGTTCAGATGAAAGAAAGGTATAAACAATGGATAATCGTAGCAAAGAGATCTTGAATAAATTAGTTAAAGCTTCTGAGGAAGGTGTCCTATTATATAAAAAGGAAAAATTGGCATCACCGGCTGATATTGTTAATTTTTCTGCTGTACGTGAGGATATGTTTTATAACCTGGAGTTCATTGTGAAAGATGAAAACGGTAAAGTAAAAGAAATGTGGTTTGGCGATGACAAAAAGAAACCTAGAGGTTAGATAAGTGACCTCCTATCAAAACAAAACAGGAATTCCCCATGATTTGCTGTTTCCTGAAAAAGGAATCACTTTTTGTCAAAATAGGTAATGACGGAGAATAAATAGTTTGTTATAATTAGGGGCAATGAAAACAGCACATGATATGCCGATTTTATCTAATATATAAAAACGGATTTTGTATGGAGGGTGTGTAATGGCGAAAAGGAAACGTAAGAAAAAACAAAAAATGATTCCGGTGTTAGTGGCAATTGCCCTGATTATCATCATTGGCGGAGGTGTACTGGGGAGTATATTTTTAAGTAAGTATTCCTATTCGGATGAGAAGATGGATTTGGAGGAATATTATAGTATTGCAAAAACAGATGAAGTGGCAATTGTACTTCAGAATGAACATATTGAAACAAAAGCAAAGTTAGCGCAGGGAGTTTATTATCTGGATTTCGATTCTGTACAGAATTTGTTAAATGACAGATTTTATCATGATGTGGCAGAGGGGTTATTGTTATATACTACCCCTACCGAAATTATCAGAACAACTGTCGGCAGTGATGTGTATACTATTGGAGATGAAACGGTAAATGCAGACTATATTACCTCTTTTTATGAAGGTGAAGTATTGTATGTTGCATTGGATTATGTAAGAAATTATACAAATTTTTCTTATGAAACATTTACCTCACCTAATCGAATGCAGCTGACAACACAATGGTCTGAAACAACGACAGCCGTGGTGAAAAAGGATACACAGATCCGTTATCGTGGCGGTGTGAAGAGTGATATTTTAAGAGAAGTAGAAAAAGGTGAAACTGTAACTGTCCTGGAAAAAATGGAAAACTGGACAAAAGTAAAAACTTCGGATGCCTTTATAGGCTATGTACCCAGTAAAGTATTAAAGGATGAAGAAACTTTTACGCCAAGTATAGAGCCTAATTATGTGGAACCGGAATATACTTCTTTGACCCGGGATTATAAGATTAATCTGGGGTGGCATCAGGTCATGAGCGAAGCAGCTAATGATACACTTGGAAGTGCGGTTATGTCCAATAGTGGTTTAAATGTTATTTCTCCTACATGGTTCTCTTTAAAGAGTACAGATGGGGATATTCGAAGCATTGCGACGAGAGAGTACGTGGACAAAGCGCATAATATGGGCATGGAAGTCTGGGCATTGATTGATAACTTTGATAAAGATGTGAGTACATTCCAGACATTGTCAAAGACGACTTCCAGAACTAACCTGATTCGAAACTTGATGAATGAGGTGTTAAAATATGATATTGATGGAATTAATGTGGATTTCGAAGAAGTAAGCTATGATGCCGGAGAACCTTTTGTTCAGTTTATTAGAGAATTATCCATTGAATGTAGAAAGGAAGGAATTGTTCTTTCTGTAGATAACTATGTACCAAGAGAATCCACAACACATTATAATAGAAAAGAACAGGGAATCGTAGCGGACTATGTCATTATTATGGGTTATGATGAACATTGGGGCAGTGGCGGAGTTGCCGGTTCGGTAGCGTCTCTTGGATTTGTGGAAGACGGAATCGTACAGACTTTGGAAGAGGTTCCTGCAAACAAAGTAATTAATGCGGTTCCTTTCTATACCAGAGTGTGGAAGACTAATGGGGACAAAGTAACCAGTGAAGCATTGGATATGGAAACAGCCAAGAACTTCATTAACAAAAACGGACTTACCATGACATGGAATGCGGTAGCAGGACAGAATTATGGTGAAATTCAAAAAGGTAATACATTATATCAGATTTGGATGGAAGATAAAGATTCCATTGAAGCAAAATTAGCGATTATGAAAAAGTACAATATCGGTGGTGTGGCCGCATGGAAGTTGGGCTACGAAACTTCGGATATCTGGGATATGATTGCAACATATATGAATTCCTAAAAAAGTGAGGCTGTTCCTATGATTGGGAGCAGCCTTAATTTTGGTTTTGATTTAGATATTGCAATATTCCTAAGTGAATTGCCCATGCCATTCGGCGTTGGTATTCGTTAGTTAATAAAAGGGTTTCTTCTTCCGGGTTGGAGAGAAATCCGCATTCGACAATAACTGTAGGGAGAGGAGAATGCTTCAATAAATAATAATCACTGTTGCTTTTTATTTCACGGATCTTTGTCTGATTCGTGGAATTAATAATTTGTTCCTGAAGAATGGAGGCTAAGGCTTCTCCTTCTTTGGAATTGGCATAGTAAAAACATTGTGCTCCATAAACTTTCGGATCGGTATAACTGTTCTGGTGGATGCTGATAACGGCATCCGCGTTGCTTTCCTGCATTAAGGCAACGCGTTCTTTCATATCCGATGCTTTAAAGTTCTTGGAGGTTGTTGCCAAGTCTTTATCTTCGTCTCGTGTCATAATAACTTCAATGTCCTGTGCTTCCAAAATTTCTTTCAGATAGAATGCGATTGTCAGATTGATATCTTTTTCCAGAGTTCCGGCTACACCGATTTTTCCGGGATCGTTGCCGCCATGTCCGGGATCGATGATGATGGTGGAGGTGGAACGTGAATTTTGTGGGTTGCCTTTGTGTGAAATTTTATCTGATGAAGCCGGTATCACTATTTGTGTAGTAAACAGTATTGCACATAGGCAGAGACAGATGGCGGTTATAAAGGGTATGAACGGTAATAACTTATTACGGAAAAGAAAATATTTTTTGACTTTTTTCATATCTATATAATTTTTTTATTATAAAATATGCAGGTAGATAGAAGGATATAACTTTTTTTTTCTCCCTTCCCGTGTTATGATAAAAAGGATTATGAAAATATGCAGTAAAGCAAGTAATACTGAGCATATCCGTAAGAGATGTGCGTGAAAATACTAACTAAAATATTGGATATAAAAGCAGGAGGACAATAACTATGAAGTGGACAAGAATTCAGATAAAGACAATTACAGAGGCAGAAGATATTATTATCAGCTGCCTTTATGATATTGGTCTGGAAGGAGCGCAGATTGAAGATAAGATTCCGCTGACTCCATTAGAAAAAGAGCAGATGTTCGTGGATATTATGCCACAGGCAGAAAGCGATGACGGAATTGCTTATTTAAGCTTTTTCGTAGAACAGGATTCTGACAAAAATATGGATGAATTGGTAGAACAGGTAAAACAGGAATTAGAAGATTTGAGAATGTTCATGGATATTGGAGAAGGAACCATTACCATTTCCGAAACAGAAGATTTAGATTGGATCAACAACTGGAAACAGTTCTTCCATCAGTTCTATATTGATGATATTTTAGTAGTTCCGTCCTGGGAAGAAATTAAAGAAGAAGATAAGGATAAAATGATTCTTCATATTGATCCGGGTACCGCTTTCGGAACAGGTATGCATGAAACAACTCAGCTTTGTATTCGTCAGCTTCGTAAATTTATTACACCGGAAACGGTTCTGTTAGATGTAGGAACCGGAAGCGGAATCCTGGCAATTCTCTCTCTTATGTTTGGAGCAAAGAGTGCTGTAGGAACTGACCTTGATCCTTGCGCAGTGGAAGCAGTCAGAGAAAATTCAGAAGTAAATGGAATCGATCCTGAAAAATTTACTATGATGATTGGTAACATCATTACGGAAAAAGAAGTGCAGGATAAAGTAGGATATGAATGTTACGATATCGTTGTAGCAAATATTCTGGCAGATGTTTTAGTTCCATTAACGCCTGTGATCGTAAACCAGATGAAAAAAGGCGGTATCTATATTACTTCCGGTATTATTGATGATAAGGAAGAAACAGTAGTAGAAGCAGTGAAGGCAGCAGGATTGGAAGTTCTGGAAGTAACTTACCAGGGTGAATGGGTAAGTGTAACTGCAAGAAAGAACTAGGGGAAAGACATGTATCAGTTTTTTGTAGAACCTTCCCAGATTCAGGGAACACGAGTGATAATAACGGGGAATGACGTAAATCATATTAAAAATGTTCTCCGTATGCAGCCGGGAGAAGAAATTGCGGTCAGTAACGGAGAAGATGGAAAAGAATATCGCTGTGGAATCGAAGAATTAAAGGAAGATGAAATTGTATGTACTCTTCGATTTATCAAGGAAGATGGCGTGGAACTTCCTTCTAAAATTTACCTGTTCCAGGGACTGCCCAAAGCAGATAAAATGGAATTGATTGTTCAGAAGGCTGTGGAATTAGGCGTTTATGAAATTATTCCTGTGGCTACAAAACGCGCTGTAGTAAAATTGGATGAGAAAAAAGCAAAACAAAAGATTTCCCGTTGGCAGTCTATCAGCGAATCGGCGGCAAAACAGAGTAAAAGGCGCATTGTACCTGAAGTTCACTCTGTAATGACCTTTAAGGAAGCAGTAGCCTATGCACAAAATATAAAGGTGAAAGTGATTCCTTACGAATTGGCAGAAGGAATGGAAAAAACAAGAGATGTAATTAATCATTTGAAACCGGGGGAAGATGTGGCAGTCTTTATTGGACCGGAAGGCGGCTTTGAAGAAAATGAAATTCAGGCAGCTTTGGAAAATGGAATTGAACCTATTACTTTAGGAAAACGAATCCTCAGAACAGAAACCGCAGGATTTACAGTTTTATCCTGGATAATGTACCAATTGGAAGGAATGGGCATAGAATAAATAATAGGTACTGAATGTAGAAGATTTAAGGAGTGAATGACGTGGCAGAGGTATATCTGGACAATTCCGCCACAACCAGATGTTTTGATAGTGTGGCAAATATAGTAACAAAAGTAATGTGTGAAGATTATGGTAATCCTTCCAGCATGCATATGAAAGGTGTGCAGGCGGAAAATTATGTAAAAATGGCAAAGACTGTGATTGCAAAAAATCTGAAAGTAAACGAAAAAGAAATTTTCTTTACCTCTGGGGGAACCGAATCAGATAATCTGGCAATTATCGGAACTGCTATGGCAAACAAAAGAGCAGGAAATCATATTATTACGACCTGTATCGAGCATCCCGCAGTTTTAAGAACCATGGAATATTTGGAAACTTTAGGGTTTCGCGTAACCTACCTGCCTGTAGATAAAGCGGGTAGAATTCGTCTGGAAGAGTTAGAACATGCATTGACCCCGGATACTATTTTAGTTTCTATGATGCATACCAATAATGAAATCGGTTCTTTGCAGCCTATTGCAGAGGCGGGGAATCTGATTAAACGTTTTAATCCCAATATAGCGTTCCACGTAGATGCAGTGCAAGGATACGGTAAGTTCAGGATTCATCCTAAAAAGATGGGTGTTGATTTATTGTCTGTCAGTGGACATAAGATTCATGGTCCAAAAGGAATCGGTTTTTTATATATCAATGAAAAAGTAAAAATCAAACCAATTTCCTATGGCGGTGGACAACAGAAAGGTATGCGTTCCGGAACGGACAATGTACCGGGAATTGCAGGAATTGCAAAAGCAGTAGAAGAAGTTTATAAATATCTGGATAAGGATGTTGAAAGATTATATTCTTTGAAAGATTATTTTGTAAATGGAGTATTACAGATTCCGGATGTAAAAATCAATGGTTATACAGGATATGACAGTGCACCTCATATTGTCAGTGTTTCTATCCGAGACATCCGAAGTGAAGTAATGCTTCATGCATTGGAAGACCGGGAAATTTATGTATCGGCAGGCAGCGCATGTTCCGCCAAAAAGCCGATTGCATCTGCAACCCTGAAAGCCATTGGTGTGGAAAAAGATTTATTGGATTCTACCATCCGATTCAGTTTTTCTATCTTTACGACCAAGGAAGAAATCGACTATACATTGAAAGTCTTATATGATATAATTCCCATGCTTCGAAAATACACACGACACTAAGCAGATACTGGAATTTTTGAAGTAAAAATAGATATAACTCGTAGACAACCAAAGAAAACGGAGGAAATATGTTTACAGCATTTTTGATAAAATATGCCGAAATCGGTGTAAAAGGAAAAAACAGATATTTATTTGAAGACGCATTGGTTCAGCAGATTAAATATGCCCTGAAAAGATGCGAAGGTGAATTTAAGGTTCGTAAAACACAAGGACGTATTTATGTGGATGCAGTCAGCGAATTTGATTTTGACGAGACAGTAGATAACTTGAAAACAGTTTTTGGTATTTCCGGAATCTGTCCTGTAGTCTATGTGGAAGATGAAGGATTTGAAAAGCTTGGAAAGACCATAGTTGAATATATGGATAATGTGTATCCTGACAAAAATAAGAGTTTTAAGGTAAACGCAAGACGTGCCAGAAAAAATTATCCATTGGATACCATGGAACTGAACCGCGAAGTGGGTGCAGTAATTCTGGATGCATTCCCGGAAATGACTGTAGATGTTCATAATCCGGACATTATGCTTTATATTGAAATTCGCGAAAAGATTTATATTTATTCTGAAATTATTCCGGGACCGGGAGGGATGCCGGTAGGAACTAACGGAAAAGCTATGTTATTGCTTTCCGGTGGAATCGATTCCCCGGTGGCAGGTTATATGATCAGTAAGCGTGGTGTTAAGATCGATGCAGTTTATTTCCACGCACCGCCATATACCAGTGAGAGAGCAAAACAGAAAGTTGTGGATCTGGCAAGACTGGTATCCCGTTACAGCGGACCGATTTATCTTCATGTAATTAATTTTACAGATATTCAGTTGGCGATTTATGAAAAATGTCCTCATGATGAACTGACAATTATTATGCGTCGATATATGATGAAGATTGCAGAACACATCGCGAAAGAAACAGAATGTCTGGGTCTTATTACAGGAGAAAGTATTGGTCAGGTAGCATCTCAGACTATGCATTCTTTGTATGCAACCAATGAAGTATGCACCATGCCTGTATACCGTCCTTGTATTGGTCTGGATAAACAGGAGATTGTGGAAATTTCAGAGAAAATCAATACTTACGAGACTTCTATTCTTCCGTTTGAAGATTGCTGTACTATTTTCGTTGCAAAACATCCGGTAACAAAACCAAATTTGGAATATATCAAACGTCATGAAGAAAGTCTGAAGGATGTTATTGATGATTTGATGGAGAAAGCGTTAGAAACCAAAGAAATGATTATTGTTCGCTGTGATGAATAAATCTATGTGTTTGATTTGAAAACAGTTTTGGAAATAAAAAGCTGCTGTCGTTTTACGGCAGCAGCACATTTTTACTATTTACTTACGTTTGAGTATGTACTAGATAGTATACTGTTTTAATGTTTCGAGAATCGCATCAATATTCTCTTCCGCATGGATGTTTAAGTCGATTGGTTTGGATAAATCTAAACTAAAAATACCCATGATAGATTTTGCATCAATCACGTATCTTCCGGATACTAAATCAAAATCATTTTCAAATCTGGTAATGTCGTTTACAAATGATTTTACTTTATCGATAGAGTTTAAAGAAATCTGAAGTGTTTTCATCCGAATTAACCTCCTTAATGTGTTTTCATACCTTCTAAGAAATATACTAAAGGTGTTGCGGATAAAAGTCAATGAAAAAACTTACAAAAAAAGAGAGGAATCTTATGAAAAAAATAGCATTGCACAACCTTGGATGCAAAGTTAATTCTTATGAAATAGAAGTTATGCAAGAAAATTTGGAGAAAAATGGATATAAAATTGTGCCATTTGCTCCAGGGGCTGATATTTATATTATCAATACATGTACTGTAACCAATATTGCGGACCGAAAGAGCCGTCAAATGTTGCACAAAGCAAAAAAAATGAATCCAAATGCTGTTGTTGTTGCAGTAGGATGCTATGTGCAGACCGGAACAGAAAGTGTAAAGCAGGACGAATGTATTGACTTGGCGGTGGGCAATAACCGAAAGAAAGATATTGTTTCTATTTTAGAGGAATTTTTAAAAGAACGAGAATTGAACCGGCAGGACAAGACTCTTCATGAAACTACGATTCCGGACATTAACGACGGAAAACAGGAATATGAAGAAATGACTCTTACCCATGCAGGCGAACACACTAGGGCTTATATTAAAATTCAGGATGGATGCAATCAGTTTTGTTCCTATTGTATTATTCCATTTGCCAGAGGAAGAGTGCGCAGTCGAAAAGAAGAAGATATTATAAAGGAAGTAAAAGGACTGGTAGCAGCAGGATACAGGGAAGTTGTAGTTACGGGAATCCATTTAAGCAGCTATGGACTAGACTTTATTAGCAAAGAGTCCGGAGATTATCTTCAAGGCGTAGATATTCGTACCCAGGCTTACCAAAAAGGATATCTTCTGGATATTTTGGAAAAAATAAATGAAATTGAAGGATTGGAACGAATCCGGATCGGTTCTTTGGAACCACGAATTATTACGGAAAAATTTGCAGCCAGATTAAAAAGTCTGGACAAGTTGTGTCCTCATTTTCATCTGTCACTGCAAAGTGGATGTAACGAAACTTTGAAACGAATGAATCGTCATTACAGTGCCGAAGAATTTAAAGAAAAGGTAGAGATTTTAAGAACTGTATTTGAGAATCCTGCTATTACTACCGATGTCATTGTGGGATTTCCGGGAGAAACAGAGGAAGAATTTAAGGCAACTTATCAGTTTTTAGAAGATATCAGTTTTTACGAAATGCATGTATTTAAATATTCTAAGCGTCAGGGAACTGTAGCGGCAGCCAGAACAGATCAGGTAGATGACCGGATCAAAACAGAAAGAAGTAACCTGTTATTAACTTTGGAGCAGAAGCAATCGGCTGTTTACCGAGAAAGTTATCTTGGAAAACAAGTAGAAGCCTTGATGGAAGAAGAAAAAGAAATACAAGGAAAGAAATATCAGATAGGCTATACGAAAACGTATGTGAAAGTTGCTGTAGAATCTGAAGAAGTACTGAGTAATCAGCTTATAGAAGGTACAGCGGTTGAATTGTTAGATAATGAATATCTTTTATTGAAATTTTCAGCGGTATAAGGTAATATATTTGTATTCAGTTATGTAACTTAAATTGGGAGCACAGTGCATAAGGATAGTGCTTAGATGGAGTTATAGGATTTAAAGATAGAGTAAGATTATACTAGGGGAAGAAAAGAGGAATAATATGCAGGATTTAGGAAATACACAGTTTTTTCAAGTAGAAGTTGAACCGGAAACAGGGGTAAAGGTTATTTTATCTTCTGTATTTGAAGCATTAACTGAAAAAGGATATAATCCTGTAAACCAGATTGTAGGTTATATTATGTCTGGTGATCCTACTTATATCACCAGTTATAAGAATGCAAGAAGTCTGATTATGAAGGTTGAAAGAGACGAATTGGTAGAAGAACTTTTCAGAGAATATATCAAGAATAATCACTGGGTATAAGGTACAGGAGGCACATATGCGTATCATGGGATTAGATTTTGGATCAAAAACAGTAGGGGTGGCGATAAGCGATCCCTTATTGATTACCGCTCAGGGAATTGAAATTATTCGTCGTAAGGAAGAAAATAAATTACGCAAGACCTGTGCCAGAATCGAGGAATTGATTGAAGAATACGAAGTAGAGGAGATTGTTTTAGGATATCCTAAAAACATGAACGATACGTTGGGTGAACGTATCGAAAAGACAGAAGAATTTAAGGAAATGCTGGAAAGACGTACCGGACTCACAGTGCATTTATGGGATGAGAGATTGACCACGGTGGCAGCAGATAAGGCTATGATAGAAGCCGGACTTCGTAGAGAAGAAAGAAAAGAACATGTAGATAAAGTGGCAGCGGTCTTTATTTTACAGGGATTTTTGGATCAGAAAGCTATGCAGAAAAAAGAGCAGGAATAAATACCTGTACAGATGATAACAAGAAAAATGCGATAAGAAGCACATCAGGTGCTGGAGGAATAGATGAAATTAGAAAAGATTACTTTTTGTCCTGACGGTGATGAACCGGTGGATTTTTATGTACTGGAACAAACGAAAATTGCAGGAGTGAATTATATCCTGGTAACAGATTTTGAAGATGGCGACGGAGAAGCTTTGATTTTAAAAGACCTGTCAAAAGCGGAAGATACTGAGAGCGTGTATGAGATTGTATCGGATGATAATGAACTGGATGCAGTTGCAGGTGTTTTTGAAGATTTGCTGGATGACGTAGAATTCGTGAGTGAGTAAGCACTTTGGCACCAAAATGTGCATTGGTACATTTTGTATGCATGGCGAAGTGTATACGTAAAACGAAGTGGAATGTATAAGCTATTCAAAATCGGCTATATTTTAAAGAAAAGGCTTCGTGGCGAGGCCTTCTTTGTGCGGAAATAAAAAAGGAGGAATTGTTTTGGCAAAGAAAAGAGAATTGAATAGTGCGTCCAATCTGAAAGTGATACCGCTGGGCGGTCTGGAACAGATTGGAATGAATATTACTGCCTTTGAGTACGAAGACAGTATTGTTGTAGTGGATTGCGGGCTTAGCTTTCCGGCGGATGATATGTTGGGAATTGATTTGGTAATTCCTGATATTTCTTATTTGTTGGAAAATAAAGATAAAGTAAAAGGATTTGTATTTACGCATGGTCATGAAGACCATATCGGAGCGCTTCCGTATATTTTAAAACAGATTAATGTACCATTATATGCTACCAGACTGACTATGGGGCTGATTGAAAATAAACTGAAAGAACATAATCTGGCTAATCAGGTAAAAAGAAAAGTTGTTAAATTTGGACAGAATATTAATTTAGGCTGTTTTCGTATAGAATTTATTAAGACAAATCATAGTATTGTAGATGCGGCAGCACTGGCAATTTATTCTCCGGCAGGTGTAGTAGTTCATACGGGAGACTTTAAGGTAGACTACACTCCGGTTTTTGGAGATGCCATTGATTTGCAGAGATTTGCAGAAATTGGTAAAAAAGGTGTTCTTGCATTAATGTGTGATAGTACCAATGCCGAAAGACCGGGATTTACGGCTTCTGAACGTTCTTTGACGAAAACATTTGATACGATTTTTTCAGAGCATAGAAACCGTAGAATTATTATTGCGACCTTTGCATCCAATGTAGACCGTGTACAGCAGATCATTAATTCTGCTTATAAATTTGATCGTAAGGTAGTAGTAGAAGGAAGAAGTATGGTCAATATTATTGAAACTGCTTCTGAACTCAACATTTTAAATATTCCTGAAAATACGTTAATTGCAACAGAACAACTGAAAGATTATCCTGAAGAAAAAACGGTGATCATTACCACAGGAAGTCAGGGAGAAAGTATGGCGGCCTTAAGCCGTATGGCAAGTAACATACATCGTAAGATTACCATTGGACCACAGGATACGATTATCTTTTCTTCCAGTCCGATTCCGGGAAATGAAAAGGCAGTTACAAAGGTAATTAATGAGTTGTCCAGAAAAGGTGCCGAAGTTATTTTCCAGGATGTTCATGTGTCAGGTCATGCTTGTCAGGAAGAAATTAAATTGATTTATTCGTTGGTGAAACCAAAATATTCCATTCCGGTACATGGGGAATATAAGCACTTAAAAGCTCAGGCCAAAATCGCTATGTCTTTAGGAATTGAGAAAGAAAATGTATTTATTCTTTCCTCCGGAGATGTGCTGGAGATGAATGAGACAAAAGCGGAAGTTACCGGAAAAGTTGCCGTTGGTGATATTCTGGTAGATGGTCTTGGTGTTGGTGACGTAGGAAATATTGTTTTACGGGATAGACAGCATTTGGCAGAAGACGGAATTATGATTGTAGTTATGGCTTTGGATGGAGCCAGTGGATATCTGGCAGCAGGACCTGACATTGTGTCCAGAGGTTTTGTTTATGTGAGAGAATCCGATGAACTGATGGAAGAAGCCAGTGGAATTTTATATAACACAGTGAATGAATATCTGGATAAAGGTATCACTGATTGGGGAAAACTAAAAATGGGTATTCGTGACAGCCTTTCCGATTATGTTTGGAAAAAGACGAAGAGGAGACCAATGATTCTTCCTATTATATTAGAAGTTTAAAGGAGCTAAGTACATGGAGATGAGAAGAGCGATCAATCAATTCTTAAATGAATTGCAGGAAAGTTCGGCTTTTAAAGACTATAAATATCAGAAAGAAAGAATGAAAAAAGTTCCCGGATTGAAAGAACGTATTAATGATTTCAGAAGAAAGCGTTTTGAATTTCAAGAATATTCGGGAGAAGATCTTTTTGAAAAAATTGATGAGTTTCAAAAAGAGTATCAGAATTTCAAAGAGGAACCGATTGTAAGGGAATATCTGGCAGCAGAATTGGAAATCTGCCGTCTGGTACAGGAAATTTACGGTGCTATTGATGAATTAGTTGATATTGACATGGAAATGGAGTAAGATGTTAACTGTTTGAAAATGGTTTCAGACATCATCTATAGGTATTTAAGGAGAAATTGAAAGAAACATGAACTCAAAAGAAGTAGTAATATCTGTTTTTTCTACTGTATTTAAAATTGTACTCGCAATTATTATTGTAATGTTAGTATATAAAGGGTCCTTGGTGGCTTATGATTACGGACAGAGGGTATTTAATGAACCTCCTATGTCTGCAGGAAGCGGAAGGACCATCTCTGTTATTGTAAATGAGGGAGATACAGCAAAAGAAATTGGCGAGATGTTGGAAAAGAAAGGCTTGATCAGAGATGCCCTGCTTTTTAGAATTCAGGAGATGCTCTCTGCGTATAAAGATGAATTATTACCAGGTACTTATGAATTAAATACATCTATGACAACAGAAGAAATGATGGAAATTATGTCTATGCAGGTGGAGGAAGAATAATGATTGTCGATGAAAGAATGACAATTTTTATTGATTCCATGGACACCCCAAACACAGAATTTTTAAATCAGCTGGAGAAATATTCCAAGGAAACCAATGTGCCGATTATCAGACCATCTATGCAAAGTTTTCTGAAATTGCTGCTTGCTATCAAGCAGCCGAAGAAAATTTTGGAGGTGGGGACCGCCATTGGTTTTTCTGCCTTGCTGATGAGTGAATATGGACCTGAAGATTGTCATATAACAACAATTGAAAAATATGAAAAAAGGATTCCTTTGGCAAAAGAAAATTTTGCGAAAGCAGGAAAAGAAGACCGTATTACCTTATTAGAAGGTGACGCAGTGGAAATTTTAAAAGAATTGGAAGGGACCTTTGATTTCATTTTTATGGATGCGGCTAAGGGGCAGTATATTAATTTTCTTCCGGATATTCTGCGTCTGCTTGCAGATGATGGGATGCTGATATCAGATAATGTATTGCAGGATGGAGAATTAAAAGAATCCCGTTTTGCTGTTACCAGAAGAAACCGTACCATTCATGGAAGAATGCGTGATTATTTGTATGAGCTGAAACATCATCCGGAATTGGTAACGTCTATTTTACCGGTAGGCGATGGTGTTACTGTTAGTGTGAAACATACAAACAAAGATGTTAAAGATAGATGAATTTTCGTAGAAGAAAATTACGTGGATTAGGAAAACGTTGCCATTTGGCAGCAGGAGGAAAAAATGAGAAAAACGGAATTACTGATACCTGCGAGTAATTTAGAAGTATTGAAAACAGCGGTTATATTTGGCGCTGATGCAGTATATATTGGAGGAGAAGCTTTTGGGCTTCGTGCTAAGGCAAAGAATTTTACTTTGCAGGATATGCGGGATGGGATTGCTTTTGCCCATGAGAGAGGTGTAAAGGTATATGTGACTGCTAATATTCTTGCTCATAACTATGATTTGGATGGAGCAAAAAAATATTTTCAGGAATTAAAAGAGATTAAGCCGGATGCGTTAATTATTTCTGATCCGGGGATGTTTACACTGGCTAAGGAAGTATGTCCTGAAATCGACATACATATTTCTACGCAGGCCAACAATACCAACTATCTGACTTATGATTTCTGGTACAAGATGGGAGCCACCAGAGTAGTATCTGCCAGAGAATTATCTTTGGTAGAAATCAAACAGATTAGAGAACACATTCCGGAAGATATGGAAATTGAAAGTTTTATTCATGGTGCCATGTGTATTTCTTATTCCGGAAGATGTCTTTTAAGTAATTATTTTACCGGAAGAGATGCCAACCACGGAGCATGTACCCATCCTTGCAGATGGAAATATGCGG
>CAZSBV010000016.1:0-16857 GCA_964605105.1 uncultured Lachnospiraceae bacterium
TGAGAAATCTGACTTTGTACTATATAATACATGTACGGTTCGAGAGAATGCCAATCTGAAAGTTTACGGAAGACTCGGCTACCTGAACGGTGTGAAGCGAAATAATCCGGAAATGATGATCGCACTCTGCGGCTGTATGATGCAGGAGCCGACGGTAGTAGAGAAAATCAAAAAGAGCTACCGACATGTTGATATCGTGTTTGGTACCCACAATATCTTTAAACTTGCAGAGCTGATTTTTGACCGTCTGTATGCGAAGAAGATGGTGGTTGATATTTGGGAGGGAACTGATGCGATCGTAGAGGACCTTCCGATTGAAAGAAAATATCCGTTTAAATCCGGTGTCAATATTATGTTTGGCTGCAATAATTTCTGCAGTTACTGTATTGTTCCGTATGTAAGAGGACGTGAAAGAAGCCGTAATCCGGAAGATATTGTAAGAGAGATTGAAGGACTCGTGGCGGATGGCGTTGTAGAAGTTATGCTTCTTGGCCAGAATGTAAACTCTTATGGTAAAAATCTGGATGAAGACATTACCTTTGCCAAGCTTCTTCAAAAAATAGAAGCTATTGAGGGCTTAGAAAGAATTCGTTTCATGACTTCCCATCCAAAGGACTTATCCGATGAACTGATTGAAGTTATGAAAAACTCTAAGAAAATATGTAAACATCTTCATCTTCCTATGCAATCCGGATCTACCAGGATTTTAAAGGAAATGAATCGAAAATACACCAAAGAATCCTATCTGGAACTGGCAGATAAAATCAAAAAAGCCATTCCTGATATTTCCCTGACCACAGATATCATTGTAGGTTTCCCCGGAGAAACCCATGAAGATGTGGATGAAACCATAGATGTAGTAAGAAAAGTAGGTTTTGATAATGCCTTTACTTTTATTTATTCCAAACGAACCGGAACTCCGGCGGCAGCTATGGAAAATCAGGTTTCCGAGGCACAAGTCAAAGAGGAATTTAACCGTGTCCTGGAAGCTGTTCAGGAAGTATCCAAAGAAAGAACCGGTGGATTGGCCGGTCAAATTGTGGATGTTCTTTTTGAAGAAATCAACGACCACGACAGTACCATGTTAACAGGACGTATGAGCAACAATACTCTTGTTCATGCTATTGCAGACCAATCCCTGATTGGTAAAATCGTACCGGTAAAATTGATAGAATCCAAAGGTTTCTATTATATGGGAGAACTTGTTTTACAATAATCAAAAAATGTGATAAAATTTAGCGGGTATGCCCTCAATGCATGCTCGCTTTTATCATTGTATGACCAGCGAAATAATCATTAAATGCTTTCGCAGTTTTTTATAAGAATTTTAAATAAAGAGAGAGAACACAATGGCTGAATTAACACCAATGATGCAGCAATATTTAAAAACAAAAGAGGAATACCCGGATTGTATTTTATTTTACCGTCTGGGCGATTTCTATGAAATGTTTTTTGATGATGCGCTTACTGTGACCAAAGAATTAGAAATTACCCTGACCGGAAAAAGCTGTGGTTTAGAAGAACGTGCTCCCATGTGTGGAGTTCCTTATCACTCCGTGGATGGTTACTTGAACAAATTAGTTTCCAGAGGCTACAAAGTAGCTATCTGCGAACAGGTAGAAGATCCAAAACTTGCCAAGGGATTGGTAAAGAGAGAAGTTACCCGAATTGTAACACCCGGAACCAATCTGTGTATCAACGGAGATGAACGCTGTAACAATTATCTCATGAGCATTGCTTATTTTTCCGGCAGAATTGGAATTTCTATTGCAGACGTAACTACCGGAGACTACTTCCTGACAGAAGTAGATTCCAACAAAAAACTTTTGGATGAAATTATGAAATATAGTCCCAAGGAAATTGTCTGCAACCAGGCTTTTTATGTTAGCGGAATGGATATCGATGATTTAAAGAGCAGACTTGGAATCAGTATTTCTGCCTTAGAACCGCATTTTTATGATGAAGACAACTGTCGAAAATGTCTGATGAAACATTTTAAGACTAATACTTTAAGCGGTCTTGGCATCGAGGATTTTCCAAGCGGTCTCATTGGTGCAGGTGCCTTACTTCTGTATTTATATGAGACCCAGAAAAACAGTCTGGCTCATTTTACCCATATTTATCCATACCTTACCAACGCCTACATGCTGCTTGACAGCTCTACCAGAAGAAATCTGGAACTTTGTGAGACTTTACGTGAAAAACAGAAGCGCGGATCCCTCTTATGGGTATTGGATAAAACAAAGACAGCTATGGGCGGACGTCAGCTGCGTACCTGGATCGAGCAGCCATTGATTAAAAAGGCCGAAATAGAAAAACGTCTGGATGCCGTACAGGAACTATGCAAAGACGGAGTCAGCAGGGATGAAATCAGAGAATACTTAAATCCTGTTTATGATTTAGAACGACTGCTTGGAAAAGTAAGTTATGGTTCTGCGAATCCCAGAGATTTGATTGCATTCCGCAATTCTTTGCAAATGCTTCCTCCTATTAAAACTGTAGTTTCCGGTTTTGAAAAGGAATATTTGAAAGAACTTTCAGAACAGATTGATGATTTAAAAGATTTATGCAGTCTTATTGAAGCATCCATTCAGGACGAACCACCTATTGCCACCAAAGAAGGGAGCATTATTAAGGATGGTTTCCATCCCCAGGTGGACAGTTTACGACAGGCCAAAACAGAAGGAAAGAACTGGCTTGCCCAGCTGGAAGAAGAAGACAGAGAACGTACCGGAATCAAGAATTTAAAAATCAAATATAACAAGGTATTCGGCTATTATTTTGAAGTAACCAATTCCTTTAAAAATATGGTTCCTGAGGATTACATCCGTAAACAGACTCTGGCAAATGCGGAACGTTATACCACTCCAAAATTGAAAGAAATGGAAGATACCATTTTAAATGCAGAAGATAAGCTGTTTGCTTTAGAATACGAATTATTCTGTTCCATTCGTGATAAAATTGGAGAGGAAATCGAACGAATCCAGAAAACCGCCAAAGCCATTGCTGTTTTGGATACTTTATGTTCCTTTTCTCTGGTGGCAGAGCAGAACCGCTATGTACGACCAAAATTAAACGAAAAGGGAATCATTAATATCAAAGAAGGACGCCATCCGGTAGTAGAGAAGATGATCGTCAATGATATGTTCATCAACAATGATACTTATCTGGATAACAACAAACACTGTGTTTCCATTATTACCGGACCCAATATGGCAGGTAAATCCACCTATATGCGTCAGACTGCCTTAATTGTGCTTATGGCTCAAATCGGTTGTTTTGTTCCGGCATCCAGTGCCAATATCGGAATCGTAGACCGTATTTTTACCCGTGTTGGAGCTTCCGATGACCTTGCCAGCGGCCAGAGTACGTTCATGGTTGAAATGAATGAAGTTGCTAATATTTTAAGAAATGCTACTTCCAACAGTCTATTAATTTTAGACGAAATCGGACGTGGAACCTCCACCTTTGACGGACTTAGCATTGCCTGGGCGGTAATTGAACATATCAGTAACACCAGAATTTTAGGTGCCAAGACATTATTTGCCACCCATTACCACGAACTGACAGAACTGGAAGGCAAAATTAACAATGTCAACAACTATTGTATCGCAGTCAAAGAACAGGGCGATGATATTGTTTTCCTTCGTAAAATTGTTAAGGGCGGCGCTGACCGAAGCTATGGTATTCAGGTAGCAAAGCTTGCCGGAGTACCGGACATCGTAATTAACCGTGCCAAAGAAATTGTGGAACAATTAACTGACAATGATATTATAGAAAAGGTACAAAGTATTTCTGTAAATTCCGCAGCAGCTCCTAAATCCAAAACCAAAACTTATGACGAAGTGGATTTAAGCCAAATGTCCTTGTTCGACACGGTAAAAGATGAGGATATTATCAAAGAATTGATGGAAATTGAAATCTCAACTTTAACTCCATTAGATGCTTTAAATACTTTATACCAATTACAAAACAAGTTAAAGAATCGTTGGTAAGACGATTCGAAAAATATGAAACATTCGTGCTGATTAAAGGAATTTAAATATATATGTCACGTATTCAATTATTAGATAATGCAACAATCGATAAAATTGCCGCCGGCGAAGTAGTAGAACGTCCTTCCAGTGTGGTGAAAGAACTCGTAGAAAATGCCATTGATGCGGGAGCAACCGCTGTTACCGTGGAAATCAAGGATGGTGGAATTTCTTTTCTTCGAGTTACCGATAACGGAAACGGCATTCCCGCCGATCAGGTAAGAGAAGCCTTTCTTCGTCATGCCACCAGTAAAATACGGTCTTCGGAAGATTTGAACCACATCCATAGTCTCGGCTTCCGCGGGGAAGCTTTGTCCAGTATCGCCGCTGTAGCACAGGTAGAAATGATGACTAAAACAAAAGATTCCCTGATGGGTGTCCATTACTGTATCGAAGGTGGAAAAGAAGTCAGTTTTTCTCAGGTAGGTGTTCCTGACGGAACCACAATTTTAGTAAAAAATATCTTCTTTAATACACCTGCACGACGTAAATTCTTAAAGACCGCCACTACAGAAGGCGGTTACATTGCCGATTTATGTGAACACCTTGCTATGAGCAAACCGGAAGTTTCTTTCCGGTTCATTGTCAACAATCAGGTCAAATTCCATACCTCCGGTAATGGAGATATCCGTGAGATTATTTATCGTATCTTCGGAAAAGATTTTATTAAGGAAATTATTTCGATTGACTGCAAGGAACCGGATATCCAAATTCAGGGTTTCTTAGGGAAACCAACGCTGAACCGTTCCAACCGAAATTTTGAGAACTGTTTTATAAATGGAAGATATGTAAAGAGCAACTTTTTATTCAAAGCTATTGAAGAAGGATACCGTGCCTATTTAATGCAGCATAAGTTTCCTTTTGCAGTCCTTTACTTTACCATCGATACCGATAAAGTAGACGTTAATGTTCACCCGACAAAAATGGATATTCGCATTACCGACAGTCAGAAATACTATGATTTTATTGTAAAATCTATTTCCGATACCTTGCAGCGACAGGAAATGATTCCGGATATGGAACAGGTGGAAACTTTAAGTAAACCACCCAAACATGAAACAGTGGAACGTTCTCAGGTTCCGGAACCTTTTGAACAAAAACGTATGGAAGAGTATAAAGTAAAGGAAGATTTTTCATATATTACCAATCGCTTGTTCGGAGAAGAGATTCCCTCTGTTTTTACGCCAACTACAGAGACCATTATTAATCCTGTCCAGATGAACTTCTTTGAAGAAAAAATTCTAAAACAGGAAAATAAAGATAAATTCGAAATCATGGGACAGATTTTTCAGACCTATTGGCTGGTACGCTACGAAGACCGGTTGTTATTCGTAGACCAACATGCTGCTCATGAAAAAGTCAAATATGAGAAACTCATAAAATCAATTAGAGAGGGAGACATCCTTTCCCAGAGCCTGCAGCCTCCATTAGTACTGCACCTGACTCAAAAGGAAGAAGCTGCTTTGGAAGAATATCGATCCTACTTTGAGAACTTAGGTTTTGTATGGGAAGATTTCGGCAGTCATTCTATCGCCATGCGTGAAATGCCTGTGGAACTTTATGGAAAAAGCGAAAAGAGATTTTTTGAAGAAATTCTGGATGAACTTGTAGAAAATGGCTGCAAAGGAACCCCGGATGTAGTTCTTGAAAAAATTGCTTCCATGGCCTGCAAATCTGCCGTAAAAGGAAATCAGGGCATTGACACAGTGGAAATGAATGCTTTATTGGAACAACTTTTTGAGCTGGAAAATCCTTACCATTGTCCTCATGGACGCCCTACCATGATTTCCATGAGCAAAACAGATTTAGAAAAGAAATTTAAAAGAATTGTTTAAGGAGTCACTATGGAAAAGAAAAAACTTGTGGTTCTTACCGGTCCTACAGCAGTAGGTAAAACAAAATTATCCATAGAACTTGCGAAAAGGATCGGCGGTGAAATTATTTCTGCTGATTCTTGTCAGGTCTATAAACATATGGACATCGGTTCTGCTAAGATCCGTCCTGAAGAAATGGAAGGAGTCCCTCACTTTCTTGTGGACGAATTAGAACCCTCTGAAGAATTTAATGTAGTAATTTTTCAGCAGAAGACCAAGCAATACATGCAGGAAATCTATGAAAGAGGTCATATTCCGATTTTAGTGGGCGGCACAGGATTTTACATTCAGGCTGTTCTTTACGACATCAACTTTTCCGAAGATGATGATAACCATCAGATCAGAGAAGAACTGGAAGCATTGGCAAAAGAAAAAGGGGCAGAATATATGCATGACAAGCTTCGCAAAATTGACCCTGCCTCCGCAGATGCGATTCATGCCAATAATGTGAAGCGTGTAATTCGTGCTTTGGAATACTATAAACTGACCGGACAGAAAATCTCTGAACATAATGAAGAACAGCGGAAGAATGAGAGTCCCTACGACTTTTCTTACTTTGTCTTAAATGACCACAGAGATCTTTTATATGAAAGAATCGATAAAAGGGTAGATGAAATGGTCGCAGAAGGTCTGGTAGAAGAGGTCCAAAAATTAAAAGACATGGGATATGACCGTTCCTTTGTATCCATGCAGGGTCTTGGCTATAAAGAGATATTTAGTTACCTCGATGGAGAAATCTCATTGGACGAAGCTATTTATATCATAAAAAGAGATACCAGACATTTCGCCAAACGACAGATCACTTGGTTCAAACGCGAAAAAGAAGTTATTTGGGTGAACAAACCTGAATTAGAATATAATAATGATAACATACTGGATTTTATGTACGGACATATTAATTCAGAATCTAAATAAAAGCACAAAACAATAACATTAAGTATGTGTATTGTTAAAATAACGAAAGAAGGAATTGTAAATGTTAAAAGAAATATACGAAAACCTGGGAATCACTCCTGAAGTTTATGCTTTGGGTGAAGAAATCTTAAAAGAATTAAAACCCCGTTTCGACGAAATCGACAAAATCGCAGAAATTAACCAGTTAAAAGTATTAAAAGCCCTTCAGGATTGTAAGGTAAGTGAAGCATGCTTGCTTGGAACCACAGGCTATGGCTATAACGATATTGGTCGTGATACCTTAGAAGAAGTTTATGCAAAAGTATTTCACACCGAAGACGCTCTGGTACGTCCTCAAATCACCTGTGGAACCCATGCATTGGCACTGGCTTTAATGAGCAACCTGCGTCCCGGTGATGAATTGTTAAGTCCCGTAGGCAAACCTTATGACACCTTGGAAGAAGTGATCGGAATCCGTGACAGCAAAGGTTCCTTAAAGGAATATGGAATCAGTTATTCTCAGGTAGATTTACTCCCTGATGGCAGTTTTGATTACGATAATATTGCCAAAGCCATTAACGAAAAAACTAAATTAGTAACCATTCAGCGTTCCAAAGGCTACCAGACCAGACCTACTTTGTCCGTGACAAGAATCGGAGAGCTGATTGCTTTTATTAAAAACATCAAACCGGATGTTATCTGTATGGTAGACAACTGCTACGGTGAATTTGTAGAAACTATCGAACCAACCGATGTTGGTGCCGATATGGTCGTTGGTTCCCTGATTAAAAATCCCGGTGGCGGTCTTGCTCCTATCGGCGGTTATATTGCCGGGAAAAAGGAATGTGTGGAAAATGCTGCTTACCGTCTCACCAGTCCGGGACTTGGAAAAGAAGTAGGTGCTTCCCTGGGAATTTTAAGTTCTTTCTATCAGGGATTGTTCTTAGCCCCAACGGTTACTGCCGGTGCTTTAAAAGGTGCTATTTTTGCTGCTAATCTGTTTGAAAGAGCCGGTTTTGGTGTTGTTCCAAACAGTGTCGAAAGCAGACATGACATTATTCAGGCAGTTACCTTTGGTACTCCGGAGGGAATCATTGCTTTCTGTGAAGGAATCCAGAAAGCAGCTCCGATAGACAGCTTTGTTGTGCCGGAACCTTGGGATATGCCGGGATACGACAGTAAAGTAATTATGGCTGCCGGAGCCTTTGTTTCAGGTTCTTCCATTGAATTGAGTGCAGATGGTCCTATCAAGCCTCCTTACGCAGTTTATTTCCAGGGAGGACTTACCTGGCAGCATGCAAAATTTGGTATTTTAACGGCTTACCAGTCCGTAAAAAATGCGGGGTTAATAAGATAAGCCGTCGAATCATGCGAAAAAAAATCCGGCTTATTTATATACAGAAAGCAGGAATTATGTTAAGATAATTTAGATTAAAACAGATGATAAGAAAGGAAAACCAATGAAACACAAAAATAACTGGACCTGCCTTTTGTTAATCCTGGCAGGAATTGTTTTAGGTGGATTTATCGGTAATATGTTTCCTAACAGCTTTTTAAGTTTTGGTCAGACCTTTGGTCTAACCTCTCCATTAGTACTGGATTTAGGTATTCTGTGCATCACCTTTGCACTTACGATCAAAATTACCATTGCCAGCATTATTGGAATCATTTTAGGAATTATTATCTATCGCTTGCTATAGTAGATACTTATAGCATTCTGTTATTTGGATTGTTCTCATGCACGGAGAGAAGAGAAAGCAGGAGAAATGAAAAATTACAGACAACCTACGGAAGAATTACTTCCTTATGAAAAATTCGAGAAATATGGTGCCGAAACTCTTACAGATGCAGAGCTACTGGCAATCATAATACGAACCGGAACCAAAGATTCCAATTCCATAGAACTTGGAAAAAAAGTTTTGACTCTTGGCACAGGCATTGGACAGGCCAACGGCATTCTTTCTTTGCAGCATTTGACTTTGGAAGAATTAATGAAAATAAAAGGCATCGGAAAAGTGAAAGCTATCCGCATCAAATGTGTTACGGAATTTTCCAAACGGATTGCCATGGAGACCTTTAAAAAAGGCATCCGTTTCGATAGACCTTCGACCATTGCTGACTACTATAGAGAACAGGTAAGGCATTTAGAAGTAGAGCAGGTCATTTTAGTCATGACCGACAGTAAGAATCAGTTTTTAAAAGACTGCATCCTCTCTACCGGAACCGTAAATATGTCCTTGATTTCACCAAGAGAAATTTTTATGACTGCCATAAGAATGCAGGCAGTAAATATTTTACTAGTTCACAATCATCCCAGCGGAGATCCGACTCCCAGCAAAGATGATATCGAAATAACCAAACGAATTCATGAAGCTTCCAGGATAATGAACATACCTTTAGTAGATCATATTATTATCGGAGATAATACTTACATGAGTTTAAAAGAATTAAGATACATTTAAAAAAAGAGAAAGGAGCTGAACCAATGGCAAATAACGTATTTGGTATTGATCTTGGCACAAGTAACATTAAAATTTATAATCGCGCAGATGACTCTGTAATGGTAGAAAAGAACATGATTGCCATTGAAAATAAGAAAACATTTTTCGCGTATGGTGATTCTGCATTTGATATGTACGAAAAAGCACCCGGTAATATCGTTGCATCCTATCCGGTATGTAATGGTGTTATCGCAGATATTAAAAATATGGAAACATTGTTAAAATACTTTATCAATGACCTTTCCGGAGGAAATATTAAACCTTCTGATTATTATGTAGCAGTTCCTACAGACGTAACAGAAGTAGAAAAAAGAGCATTTTATGATTTAATCAAAGATGCTAATGTAAAGGCTAAAAAAATCATGGTAGTAGAAAAAGCAGTTGCCGATGGTCTTGGCCTTGATATTGATGTAAAGAACTCTCAAGGTGTTTTAATTGTTAACGTAGGATATGACACTACAGAAGTTTCCATTCTTTCATTAGGAGGAATTGTTTTAAGCCGTTTAATTAAAGTAGGTGGTTTAAAATTTGACGAAGCAATCAAAAATACCGTCCGTAATGAATTTAGTCTTTTAATCGGCGGCAAAACAGCTGAGAAGGTGAAAATTAATCTGAATGAACTGGAAAAAGCAGGCAAACCGGCTGTTGTATACGGACGTGATATTGTCAGCGGACTTCCGGTAGAACGCGAGATTCCTACTGATTTAGTAAGCAAAGCATTAATTGAGAGCTTCAATACTATTATTGACAGTGTAAAAGTTATTCTGGAACGTACTCCACCGGAATTAGGAGCAGATATTTATAAACACGGTATTTATCTTACAGGTGGTGCCTCTCAGGTAAGCCATCTGGCAGCATTAATGCAAAAAGGAACCGGACTGAAAGTAAATGTTTGTGATAATCCTATCGAAAGTGTAGCCAGAGGTTTAGCAAAAGTAATCAAAGATGATAACTATAAGTCTGTAGCGTATTCCATTGAAGGGATGGGAAGATGAGTCCTGTATTAAAAAGACCCAAGGAGAAATTTACGCTGCCCAGTAAATATCTCCTTTTTCTATTAACATGTGTTTGTGTAGCCATAATGGTGCTTTCTTTTAAAACACCGGCACTCAACACGCCCTTAAATTCTGTAGCCGGAATGATTTTAGTTCCTTTCCAGAATGGAATTTCTGAGGTAGGCGGCTGGATTTCTGACAAATCCGACCAGCTTATGGAAATCAAAGACGTTTTAGATGAAAATCAGCGTTTAAAAGAAGAAGTTGACCGATTAACAATCGAAAATACCAAATTCCAACAGGAACGCTATGAATTAAATCAGCTTCGACAGCTTTTAAAATTAGATGAAGAATATTCTGAATATGAAAAAATAGGTGCACAGATCATTGCCAGAGATTCCAGTAACTGGTTCGCCTCCTTTACCATCAATAAAGGCAGTAATGATGGTGTACAGATTAATTGTAATGTTATGGCAGGAAGTGGTCTTGTAGGAAGGGTTACCGACGTTGGTCCTAATTATGCCAAAGTTACCAGTATCATTGAAGATAACAACAATACCAGCGGACTCTTATTATCCACCGGCGATCACTTGATTGTTACGGGCGATTTAACAACTATGTCGAAAGGCATGATTGCATTCAGTAAATTAGTGGATAGCGACAATAAAGCAACTGTAGGAGATAAGATAGTTACCTCCAATATCAGTGATCACTATCTTCCGGGAATTTTAATCGGGTATATCAGCAATATCGAAACGGATTCCAATAATCTTACAAAGTCCGGTACACTTACAACTGCCGTAGATTTTGAACATCTGGAAGATGTGCTTGTTATTATGGAATTAAAACAGACGGTAGAGTAAAGGGAGGTTCTGATGCTAAGCGTATTCGTATGTATATTCTTTGTAATCATCTGCTTTCTTTTACAATGCACCGTTTTTCCAAGCCTTGATTTTGGTGGAATCATCCCCAATCTAATGATAATTGTTACCGCATCTTATGGCTTTATGAGAGGTAGGAAAAGCGGCCTTCTGGTAGGATTTTTCTCCGGCCTCTTAATGGATATCTTTTTCGGAGATATTCTTGGTTTTTATGCCTTGATCTATATGTACATAGGCTATTTAAACGGAATTTTTCGAAAAATGTTTTACCCGGAAGATATTAAACTTCCGATTGCTTTGATTGTAGGCAGTGATTTTATATATAATATTGCAATTTATATTTTGACCTTTTTCTTAAAAGGAAGATTTCAATTTTTATATTATTTCCTGAATATTATCATTCCGGAAATGGTATACACCATTATTGTTACATGTGTACTTTATCCACTTCTTTTATTGGTAGAAAGCCGACTGGAGTGGAGAGAAAAAGAAGGAGCTTCCAAAATTGTATAACAGTACCAAAAAACCTTCCATGAATGTAGAACCCTCTAAATTGTTGGTTTTAGCAATTGTCATTCTCTTTCTGGGAAGTATTTTAATTTATCGAATATTTAATCTTCAAATCGTGGATGGTGCCGAAGCATTAGAAGATTTTACTTTAAAAATTCAAAAAGAACGTTCTATTTCCAGTACCCGTGGAAACATATATGATCGAAACGGCAAAATACTAGCTCACAATAAGTTAGCTTACAATGTTACCATTGAAGACGTTTATGAATCCGGTAACGGTAAGAACGAATCCCTAAATACAACTCTTTTAAAAATGATTCATCTGATTGAAAAGAGCGGAGATAAAATTGCCGGAGATTTTAATATCATTATCGATGAAAACGGTAACTATGCTTATACTGTAAGTGATACCAAACTTCGAAGATTCAAGGCTGACATCTACGGATATGCTGATCCTGGTGATATGAAATATGAACAGGAAACAGCTACTGCAGAGGAAATGATGCAGTATCTGGCCGGCTATTCCCGCTATGGTGTTGGTAAATCTCTGGACCCTGCCAATCCAAGAGACAGTTTTGTCCTGGGTGAGGGATATACCAAAGAAGAAATTCTGAAAATTGTCACACTGCGTTATGCTATGAGCGCCAACAGTTTCCAAAAATATATTCCTACCAATGTAGCTACGGATGTCAACGAAGCAACCGTTGCCAGTATCTTAGAAAATATTGATGATTTACCGGGTGCAGCTATTCAGGAAGATACCATCCGTGTTTACGAAGACAGTATTTATTTCTCCCACATTTTGGGTTATACAGGTAAAATTGACAAAGAAGATCTGACAACTTTAAATGCAAATATCTCTAATTCTTTGGGGTACAAAGACGAATATACCTTAAATGACGTTGTTGGTAAGACGGGAATAGAAGAGACTATGGAAAGCTATTTGCGTGGAGTCAACGGAAAAGAAACTATCTATGTTGATAACATGGGAAAAGTAATCGAAACTACAGACCGTGTTGACCCTCTTGCAGGTAATGACCTTTATCTGACTATCGATCATGATTTACAAGTTGCAACTTATGATATTTTAGAGCAGAAGCTTGCAGGTATTTTAGTTGCCAAAATCATAAACAGTAAAAGCTACGTGGTTCCGGAAAATCCATCTTCCAGTTCTCTGTATATTCCGATTGACGATGTTTATTTTGCATTGATCAATAATAGTATTATTAACATCAATGAATTTGATGATGATGATGCTCTTCCTAACGAAATCGCCATATATGAAGCTTTTGTGGAAAAGCAGCAGCAAATTTTTAATTATTTAACTTACCAGTTATATGAAAAATTCACCCCATATAACCAATTGCCCACAGAATATCAGATCTATCAAAGTTACATTGTATCCATGTTAAAAGAATATGATGTACTTATGTCTGATGAAATAGATAAAAATGATGAGACTTATATTGCCTGGACAACAGATGAAGTTATCAGTTTGGGCGAATTTTTAAAATATTGTATCTCTCAAAACTGGGTCAATGTATCAAAAATCAATCTGGAAAGTAAGTATGCCGACTCCGAAGAAATCTTCGATGGTCTTACTGAATATATATTTGAAAAATTGAAAAATAATACCACCTTTGCCAAAAAAGTATATAAATACATGATCAAAAACAATGATATCAGTGCAAAACAGGTGTGTTCTGTTCTTTTGGAACAGGAAGTTGTAAGCATTACAGAGGAAGAAAAGGAAAAATTCTTAAGTGGACAGATTTCTGCTTATAATTTCATTATCTTCTTAATCGAAAACTTATACATTACTCCGGCGCAGCTGGCTCTGGACCCTTGCTCCGCTTCCGTAGTTATTACGAATATGTCAGGGGAAGTTCTGGCATTGGTAAGTTATCCCAGCTACGACAATAACCGGCTTGCCAATAGTATTGATTCCGAATACTATGCATGGTTACAGACAGATTTGACACGCCCCATGTGGAACAGTGCTACACAGCAAAAGACAGTGCCCGGTTCTACTTTTAAAATGATTTCTGCAACGGCAGCGTTAGAAGAACATATTGTAACCACCAACTCCCACATTTTATGCCGTGGTATTTTTGATAGATTTACAACAAGTCAATATAAATGCTGGGTATATCCTTCTGCCCATGGAAATTTAAATGTTGTAGGAGGTATTGCAAATTCCTGTAACTGTTTTTTCTATGAAGTAGGATATCAGTTAGGAATTTCCGGGGACTCTTACAATAGTGATTTAGGTATTGCTACACTGTATAAATATGCTGATATGTTCGGACTCAGTGAAAAATCCGGTGTTGAAATCGAGGAGGCCACACCGGAAGTTTCTGATGACTATTCTGTTATGTCAGCCATCGGACAAGGTACGAACAACTATACTACTGTAGGTCTTTCCAGATATGTTACAACCATTGCTAATAATGGAACATGTTATAATCTTAGTCTGCTTGATAAGGTAACTGATTCCAACGGCAATCTGTTAAAGGATTTTTCACCTGAAGTAAGAAACCGTGTAGATATCAGTTCTTCCACATGGAATACTCTTCATCAGGGTATGCGTCAGGTAGTAGAGAAACGTAGTGACTACACGATTTTAAGTAATGCCGGAATCAATGTTGCCGGTAAAACAGGTACTGCGGAAGAAACCCGAAAACGTGCTAACCATGCATTATTTGTGAGTTATGCACCTTACGAAAATCCTGAGATCACAATTAGTACCCGTATTGCCAACGGGTATACATCCAGTTATGCGGCCAACCTGACTCGAGATATTTACTTGTATTATTTTGATATTCAGGAAGAAGATACTATTCTTTCCGGTACAGCAGCCAGACCGGACGTTTCTTCTGCCGGTGGAGATTAAAAAAAGGAGAGTCTGCTTCAAATGAAAGACAATATAACAATCAAAAAATTTCCTAATGGGATTACCTTATATTTAAATCCAGAAATATCCTTTGAACTTTTGTTGGAGGAATTGGCTGTTAAATTTACTCACAGCCGTCAATTTTTCCGCGATGCAAGGGTCGCCCTTGCTTTGGAAGGAAGAGAACTTTCCGACGATGAAGAACGTCAGATTGTTACCACCATACACAACAATTCCGATATGGAAATCATTTGTATTATTGGAAAAAATGAAGAAACCGATCGTAATTTTGTAAAAGCAATCCAAAAAGTTAATATGCAGCATACGGATAATTTTGGACATTTTTACCGTGGAACTTTAAAAAACAACCAGAAAATCGAAATGGAATCCAGTATTGTGATTCTTGGAGATGTTTATCCCGGTTCTACGGTCACAGCTACCAAAGACATCATTATTTTAGGCGGACTATATGGTGAAGCCTATGCCGGTGTAGGAAGCGAAGACAGTCACTATATCGTTGCGTTAGAAATGTCTCCTGAAAAACTAAAAATCGGAGACTTTCGATATAAACCTAAAGACAAACCCCGTTGGGGAATCAAACCTAAAGTACAACCGAAAATTGCATATGTAAAAGATAAGCATATTGTTATGGAACCCATTACAAAAGAATTGCTGGAATTCCTTCCGTTTTAACGAAAAGAATATCTGTTTTATCTAAAAAGCAGTACTTCCAGAGGACAATATAAAATACATCTATTTTTGTGAAAGGAATGTAGAAAATGTGTGAAGTTATTGTCATTACTAGTGGGAAAGGCGGTGTAGGAAAAACAACTACAACCGCAAACTTAGGAAGTGGTCTGGCTGCTCTCGGTAAAAAAGTAGTCATGATCGATACTGACATCGGATTACGAAATCTGGATGTTGTTATGGGACTGGAAAACCGGATTGTTTACAATCTGGTAGATGTGGTAGAAGGTGTCTGCCGCGTAAAACAGGCATTGATCCGGGACAAACGTTATCCCAGCCTGTATCTGTTACCTTCTGCTCAAACAAGAGATAAAACAGCTGTAAATGAACATCAAATGTTAAAATTGATTGAACATTTACGCCCTGGGTTTGATTATATTTTATTAGATTGTCCTGCGGGAATCGAGCAGGGATTCAAAAATGCCGTTACCGGAGCTGACCGCGCTATTATTGTAACAACTCCTGAGGTTTCTGCCATCCGTGATGCTGACAGAATCATTGGATTATTAGAATCCCATGAAATGAAACAAATTGATTTATTATTAAATCGTATGCGTCTTGATCTGGTAAAAAAAGGAGATATGATGTCACCTACAGATGTAGTGGATATTTTGGGAATTCCACTAATCGGAGTGATTCCGGATGATGAACAGGTGGTTGTTTCTACAAATCAAGGAGATTCCCTGATTGAAACGGTATCGCTTGCAGGAAGAGCTTATCGAAATATTTCTTTAAGAATTACAGGTGAAAAAATACCCATTGAGTTACTTCAAAGTGTCTCTTTCTGGACAAAAGTAACCAATATTTTTCACAAAAACTAATTCATACAATTATCTTATAGTATATGAAAAGAAATAAAGTAGAAAGGCTGTAATCATGACAAAATTTCATTTTTTTAAGAAAAAAACATCCAGCGATATTGCAAAAGATCGTCTGAAAATATTATTAATTTCTGACCGAATCAATTGTTCACCTCATACTTTGAACTTGATTAAGCAGGATTTAATAAAATCCATTTCAAAATATATGAGTATTGACGAAGAAAATATGGAAATTGTACTAAAAAAGAATAACAAAAGAGGAAAAAATAAAAAGCCATCTTTATATGCTAATATTCCGATTTTGGATATTCATGAATAAATAAAGAAGGAAACAATGTTAAGACAATATAAAATTAGAGATTATGATTTTAAATTAATAGTATTGGTCATTACCCTTTCCATCATTGGAATCTTAGCTGTCGGTAGTGCAAAAGCAGATCTTTTAAACCGTCAGCTATTAGGGGTATGTGCCGGAATTGTTATCATGATTGTGGTATCTTTCATAGACTACAGTCTGATATTATATTTTTATGGTTATCTATATGTCATTAATATTATTTTGTTGTTATCAGTTACCCTTTTCGGTAGAAATATTGGTGGTGCACAGCGTTGGGTAAGTATCTTTGGTATTCAATTTCAACCATCTGAAACAGCGAAAATTTTATTGATTTTATTCTTTGCACAGTTTATTATGAAATATAGAGAGA
>CAZSBV010000017.1:0-16555 GCA_964605105.1 uncultured Lachnospiraceae bacterium
AACCGAAGACAACATCTACTTCTTCTTTTTCCAGGCATTTTACCAATAAATCCGCTCCATTCATAATTGGTCCTCCTCGACAACATTTTGAGATATTTTAACACACTAAAGCACGAAACACAATAAAAATTATTAGATTCTGTCAAAAAAACTGGATCATGGAGATACTACGCTATTAAAATCATCCATAGATATCTCACATTTCATCTACGTCAACAATCTCTGCACAACTTTCACAGCTTCAGACGCATCTTTTGCATACCCATCTGCACCAATCTGCTCTCTATAATCTTCTGTAATAACAGCACCACCGATCATAATTTTAGCAGTACACTTCTTTTCTTTTGCATATAAGACTACTTCTTTCATTACCTGCATCGTTGTAGTCATCAACGCAGAAAGACCAATCATAGAAGCATTGGTTTCGATTGCTTTTTCTACAATTACTTCTTTCGGAACATCCTTTCCCAAGTCAATCACATGGTAACCATAATTCTGAAGCATTAAAACTACAAGGTTTTTCCCAATATCATGGATATCCCCTTCTACGGTTGCAAAGACAATGGTCGGCATATCTTCCTTATTGCTTTCCTGCAATAATTTGGGCTGTAAAATTGCAATGGCATTTTTCATGGCTTCTGCACTGGCAATCAGCTGCGGAAGAAAATACTTACCCTTATCAAAGAAATCTCCCACATCATTAATAGCAGGAAGCAAGCTGTTATTTAACAAATCACCGGCATCTGCACCGGTATTCAGAAGTTTCTCTGTTTCTTCTGCTATTGTATTCTTCTTTCCTTTCAAAACCATTTCATAAAGAACAGATGACTTATTAGCACTAGGATTCTCTTCTTTCTTCTCTGTTTTTGAAGTTGCTGTGGCTGAAATAGAAATATCCTGCATTTTTTCAATGTAACGAATATCACTGCTATCCTTATTTAATAACAAATCACTGGCAAACGCCGCAGCCACAAGTAAATCCTGATTTGGATTGGCAATCGCCATGGTAAGTCCTTCACGTATCGCCATAGTCAGAAACGCTGTATTTACTACGATTCTTTCCGGAAGTCCAAAGGAAATATTGGACAATCCACAGGTTGTTGTCAGCCCATTTTCTTTACAATATCTAATGGTTTCCAAAGTTTCCAAAGCCGCCATTTTATTAGCTCCGACTGTAGTAACCAAACCATCTACAACAATGTCTTCTTTCGTAAAGCCGTAATCTACTGCTTTCTCTAAAATTGTATTAATAATTGTAATTTTTTCTTCCAAGCTTTCCGGTAACCCTTTATCAGACAATGGAAGTAATACAAACATGGCTCCATATTTTTTAGCTATAGGCAGCAATTTTTCTATCTTTTCCTGTTCCAGGGAAATAGAATTTAAAATGGCTCTCCCCGGATATCTTCTCAAGGCTGCTTCACAGACTTCTACATGACTGGAATCTATCGATAAAGGAAGGTTGGTTGTCATTGTTAATTCTTCGATGGCCTTTAACATAAGCTCTTTTTCATCCACACCGCTCATACCCATATTGACATCCAGGATACTTGCACCTTTTTCTTCCTGCTGCTCAGCAAACTCCAACACCATTCCCATACCGCCCTGGCGAAGTTCTTCCTGCAATTTCTTTTTTCCGGTTGGATTGATTCTTTCTCCAACAATCATAAAGGGACTTTCCACATCAAAGGAAACTGTCATACGTTCACTGGTAACGTGACACTTCTTTTCATAGTTTCTTACCTTTGGCTGTTCTTCTTTCATAAGAGAGATCATGGCTTTGATATGTTCCGGAGTCGTACCACAGCATCCTCCAAGAATGGATGCACCTCTTTCCCAGAGCATTCTTACTTCTTTTGCAAACTCTTCACATCCTAAGCCATATACCGTGTTGCCTGCATCGTCTAATGTCGGCATTCCTGCGTTTGGCTTTGCAATAAGCGGAATCTTGACCGCGGATTTGATTTTTTCAAACATAGGAATCATTTGTGCAGGTCCGGTAGAACAGTTTACACCAAAAGCATCCGCACCCAGTTTTTCCAAGGTAATGGCTGCTGTAAGCACATCGGTTCCATACAAAGCTCTTCCATCAGCTTCAAAAGTCATAGTTACCATTACCGGAAGTTCACAGACTTCTTTGGCTGCAATTAAAGCTGCCCTGCTTTCCTGAAGGCTCATCATAGTTTCCACTACCAACAAATCCACTCCTGCTTCTACAAGATAAGTGATCTGTTCTTTATAAATGTCCACCAGTTCTTCAAAATCCAATGTTCCCATGGGTGCCAGTTGCTGACCTGTCATGGTAAGATCTCCGGCTACAAAAGCTTTTCCATTCGCGGCACGTTTGGATAATGCAACTAATCTGTGATTCATTTCCTGAATCTGATTTTCTAAGCCGAATTCCTGTAATTTTATTCTATTAGATGTAAAAGTAGGCGCATATAAAACATTACTTCCTGCTTCTACGTACTCTTTCTGAAGTTCAATAAAAATATCTTCGTTTTCTAAAATCCATTTTTCAGGACAAACACCACTTGGCATACCTCTTTTTTGCAGATTAGAGCCGGTAGCCCCATCTAAAAAGAGTAATTTCTTTTCTATTAATTCCCTGAACTCTTGTTTTGTCATTTTCTATCTCCTCACGTAATCCAGTTTCATCATTCATTTATGCATTAAAAATTCATGTCTATCTTCTACTTTTTACTCTCCAATAAAAAAACATAGTTCTAATTTAACATACTACACCAAAAAAGAAAAGCAATTATGACTCATTACAAATCATAATTGCTTTATTTTTCGCAAAAATTTAACTTTCAACATATAGGAAACAATTTTTTACTATTCTTCCTCTGTATAAGGTTCAAACTCATTGCCATCCCCTTCAACCACAGTAGCTCCTTCCGGAATTTCCCCCTGCAAAAGAATGGCAATATAATTAATACGCTTCATGGCACTGTCATAATTCTCTGCTGCAGCCTGAATCAAGGAATCGCTGACATAATCTTCTTCGTAAGCTTCTCCATATAATCTTACTGCTTCATACATATAATCAGCTGCGTCATCTGCCAAATCCTCTACACTGATAAATTCTTCCGGCACTTCCATTTCTGCCAGTTGCCGGAACTGTGTAGACATTTGTTCCAGATTGATTAAAAGTGTCGTAACTGCATCTTCTGAACTTTCATCAATAGCAGCAATTGCTGTTTCAATTGCAGAGACTTCCATGTAAAAATCATTAATATTCTCCTTAAAAGTTGTAAGTTCTTCCTTTTCCCCACAACCTGCAAGAGTCATCATACATATTAAAGTAATTATCAAAGTATATCTTTTGAACATTGCTTCATCCTTTTCCTATATCCATTCAAAGATTGATGGTGATACCTAAATTTTATAACCTAAAACACTGTACCATATTACTTCTATTTTCGCAAGAATCATAACTATATTTAAAGAATTCCATTTTTTTGAAAAATAAAAGTGCCTAACCTTATAATATTCCAAAGTGCTGAAGCGCTCGCAGCACACCATCGTCATCTACATCTGTAGTAACATAGTCTGCAATTTCTTTCAGGCTCTCTTCCCCATTTCCCATGGCTACACCAATTCCGGCATATTCCATCATATCCATATCATTCTGGGCATCTCCAAAAGCCATCATTTCTTCCGGCAAAATTCCTAAGGCTTCTCCAAAGAATTTCATCCCGATAGCTTTTCCTCCTTCCGCCGCTATAATATCTGCTCCGTGGATCCCCCATCTTGCTAATTTACACCCCTTGGGAAGTATTCTTGTAAATACCTCATCTTCAGATGGTAAAATAAAAACAGTTGCCTGATACAATTCCTCTCCTTCATATTCCTTAATAGGAGGAACTGCTGTAGATACACCAGCCATAGCAGCCTCTACCAATTCATTTACAAAATTCATATAATGACCATCTTTATTTACCAGCACAAATGGATATTCTTTCTTTTGAAAAATCTGTAACAACCCCTCTACATCTTCTTTTTCAAATGGATTTGAAAAAATCATATTTTTATCTTCGTTCAGACCAATCTGACCATTTAAAATAACATATCCGTCAAAATCCATTCCCTGTGTCGGCATTTCTTTCAATTCATGTATATGTCTTCCGGTAGATAAGAACACTTTAATTCCTTTTTCCCGCAGTTGTTCCAAAGCGACTCTGGCACTATGCGGTACGGATTTCGATTCATGGGAAACCAAAGTTCCATCCACATCAAAAAATATTGCTTTAATCATTGATGTTCTCCTTTTTTGAATCCATTACCCTATTTCCGGCTTTGCTATATCAAAATTAATAGGCTTATAAAAAACTTCACGAATAGCCTGATAATCTTTTCCATATTTTTTCATCAGATACATTAGTTTCGTAACCGTAGCTTCTAAGGTCATATCATAAGCTTCAATTAAGTTAAAATCTTTTTTTACTTTTAAGCCCACTTCATACACTTCCATATTGCTGCCTTCATTCACTACCTGCGTTGCAATTACAGCAAGCTTTCCTTCTGAAATCCAATGATTCATCTGCTTGTAAAATTCATCCTTTAAGGTTTCCGGAATTCCTCCTACTCCAAACCCCTCAATTACAAGGCAATCATAGTATTTGAACATAAATTCCAGCATTTCCGGCTTTGTTCCCGGAATTAATTTCAAAACCGCAATGCTATCATGAATTTCTTCTGTGAATTCCACCGGTTCCTCATAAACAACAGGTGAAATATAGCGAAAAATTTTATCTTCACGAATGGAAGCTAATTCCGGAAAATTCACACTGGAAAAAGCTGCATAACTATGAGCATGTGTTTTCTTTGCTCTGGTCCCCGCAATAACGCAATGATTAAATACGATCTGAACCCCGTTGGAACTATCTGCGCAAGCATACCGAATACTATCCATTAAATTCGTTTTTGCATCTGTAATTTCCAAACATATCGGCTTCTGGGAACCCGTCAGAACAATGGGCTTTCTTGAATTCTGAATCATATAAGATAATGCGGCAGCAGTGTATGCCATAGTATCTGTTCCGTGAAGAATTACAAAACCATCATATTGTTCATAATATTTCTTAATATCTTTTGCAACAATACTCCAATGTCTCGGAGTCATATTAGTACTGTCAATATTACATACCTGAATTGTATCTACATCGCAAAATTCCCGCACGGAAGGAATATAATCCAAAATGTCAGAATCGGTTAATCCCGGCGCATAACCATCTTTCTTTAAGGTAGAGGCTATGGTCCCTCCTGTACAAATGAGTAAAATTCTTTTCTTGTTCATGTTCTTTCAACCTTATCTATTTTTATATATTTGAAATGAATCCTATTTCATATAGTCAATTACTGTTATTGTTTTAATTCTTCCGAAATCACATTCAGGTATTTGGCTCTTTTATTTACCACTACTGCCAGAATCTGCTTTGCTTCCTGTATCTCTTTCCGATTAATACATTGCCGGATTCCGGTAAAGTTTCTTTCAAAATCATTCATTCCTGCTTCTTTTGCTTTCATATCCAAACGTCGGACAGTCATGGCTGCACTCTGCCACTGCCCACGATTAATTGCCTGTCCTAATTTCATAAAATCCAAGCTTTTCAAAAAATCTATTTGTTCTTTTGTATAATTCATTCTCTTCTCCAGTTCATTGCTTTATCCTAAAAACCAAACACTATAAACCATTATATTTCTATTTTTTACAAATACCTATGTAATTATATCTGATTTTTTATATACAGAAAAGACCTTTTAGAAGTATCCCTCTAAAAAGTCTTTTTATCTGCTTTATAAACTTATTTCCTTAAACCACCTTAAAATACATCCCCGAATATGGCGGCAATTCTAATTTTACTTTTTCTGCCTTTACTTCCTGATATTCCATATCCTGATATTTGTTATTACCACCATAAATTTCATTATCACTGGATAGCAAAAGAACCAATCCCTTTGCTTTTTTTGCTGAAATTTCGTATTCCTGTAATTCATCTGAGAAATTGAATACCGCAATAATTCTTTCTTTATCTGATGCTCTTTCAAAAGCATAAATACATCTGCTTTCCTGATGACAGTCAATCCATTTAAATCCCGCCTGTTCATAATCATAGTGGCTTAATGCCGCCTGATATAAGTAGATACGATTCAAATCCTGCATGAATCTTGCAAAAGAATTATGTATTGGATATTCGACTATATCCCAATCCTGTTCTCTCTTTTCGTCCCATTCACGCAATTGTCCGATTTCATTTCCCATAAAATTTAATTTCTTACCGGGATGTGCATACATATACATATATAATGCTCTTGCCTGTGGGAATTTTTCTTCGTACTGTCCATTCATCTTTTGCAAGATGGTAGCTTTCCCATGTACTACTTCGTCATGTGACAGTGGTAAAAGAAAGTTTTCATCATAATAATACATCATGGAAAAAGTCAATTTGTGATAATCTCTCTTTCTCTCATCAGGCGAACTCCTGAAATAGTCCAGAGTATCATTCATCCACCCCATGTCCCATTTATAATCAAATCCCAAACCACCCGCTTCTACATTTTGGGTAATTCCCGGGTAAGCTGTGGAATCTTCTGCAATCAGCATAATATCCGGGAACTGGCGTTTCAACTGTCCATTCATATGCTTAATAAATTCTACTGCATTATTATTTACGCCTCTTTCCTTATTACCATGCCAGTAAATAATATTACTTAAGGCATCGATTCTAATGCCATCGAAGTGATATTCTTTGATCCAATACATGGCGCTGGACTGCAAGAAGCTCTGTACTTCTCCTCTGGAATGCATAAAATTCTTACTGCCCCATTCACTGAAGCCTACATCTGTATGAGGATATTCATAAAGAGCAGTACCATCAAAATCAGCTAATGCATAATAATCCACTGCAAAATGTACCGGTACAAAATCCAGAATCACACCGATTTCTGCCTGATGACATTTATCAATAAATTCTTTTAATTCATGAAGGCTTCCATAACGGGAAGTAGGACTGTAAAATCCGGTCTGCTGATATCCCCAGGAATTATCACTGGGATGCTCTGCTATGGGCAGTAATTCTACATAATTGTATCCCTTATCCTTTACGTAGGAAATCAGTTTGTCTGCAATTTCCCCATAACTATACCAGCCGTTTTCATCCTCCGGATTAGTTCTCCAACTTCCCAAGTGAAGTTCATAGATATTCAGCGGTTTCTTTTTATGATCGTTCCTCTTTTTTAACCACTCATCATCGTTAAACTTATATGTATACAGATTTCTCACAACGGAAGCAGAATTTGGACGAAGTTCCATACCATATCCGTATGGATCACAGTGATCTACTGCATTTCCATTTCTGGTATATATCTTATACTTATATAACATTCCCTCTTTTACATTTGGAATAAAACATTCCCAGAACTGTCCATCATGAATCTTATTCATTCCGGTTTCCTGCCAATCATTAAAATCTCCTATGACCGAAATTGCTTTTGCTGCCGGTGCGAAAGTTCTGAAAACTGCTCCACCATCTACCAGATGACACCCTAAAAATTCATATGCATTCATACATTTTCCGGTGTAAAATCCTAAATAATCCATTATTTTCCTCTTTCTTTTGTGTTTAAGCTTACAGACTTAAAACATTTGTTTTAATTGACTATGGTCGTTTTTCTTGCTATTCTAAGTTTATCAATTATAGATTGCGTATACCACCAACTCATTTTTAAATTTGTAGTTTAAACAACACTTTTTATAAATTGACGAAAAAATCCCATTTATATAATTATAGCTGATTAAGAGATACATACAATATATTTTTACTAAAAAATTACGGGAGAACCTAAAATATGGATTTAAGAATCGAACGAACCAGAAAATGTATTCGAGATGCTTTTATAGAATTACGCAAAACAAAGCCTATTGAAAAAATTACTGTAAAAGAATTGGCGGCTCTTGCTTCCATTAATAAGGCCACCTTTTATTCTCATTACAATGATATTTATGATTTGTCTGAACAAATTGAAAATGAAACTATTCAATCTATTTTAGAAACAATTCCACATATTGATTGCTTAATTTCCAATCCACCTCTTGCTATCAAGGAATTGACCAATGCACTTAGAAGTAATCTGGCCTTTACCTCCATTTTGTTTTCCGGAAGCCGCGAAGGATTATACCCTCTAAAATTGGAAAAAGGAATTAAAGACCAGATTTTCAAACAATACCCTGAATTTAAAAATGATTTACGCTGGAATCTAATTCTTACACTTCTGATTCATGGTGGATATCAGGCTTATAACTCCTATTACTCCAAAGATGAAGCAGAAACACAAAATTTGATCTGTGAATTAAATAATTGTGTACGGGATTACTTTTTTAGAAACGATAACATTTAAAGGCATCCATAATCTTTCATAATTTTAAATCAACCAATATAACACTTTATTCTATTTATTCAGGATAAAAAAGTAATACATTTTGTGAAGCTATTCCAAGACATTCCGGCATCTTCACCGGCCTTCGATCCTTTGGTATTCTCCACCAAATATCCTGCGTTCCTTCTCTTTGATTCTCATATCGAAATAAAAGACGAAGTTCGAAAGGTTCTTCTCTTTCATTCACAAAGGACACTGGAAAGTTATTTTCTTTTGCCCTTGGATTAAAATAATGGGCTCGAAGTCCCACTGCACATAAATCATTTTTTACAGGCACCTTCGTTTGAAGACAGATGCCCCAATCCGGTACATAAACCTCGAATTCTCCTGTCTTATGAGCATCTGCAATATTTTTACAACCGGTTAAAATTGCTGCCTTTTTACTTTGTGGATCAGCAAACACTGCTTTTGTTTCTCCCTGGTTGAGAATTCTTCCCTGATCCATAATTGCCACCTGATTACAAAGATAATAAACTTCATCTCGACTATGGCTAACCATTAAAACATCTTTTCCAAAGCGTTCCAAAATTGCCCGTACTTGTGTCTGAAGTTGTTCTCTAAGATAGGAATCCAATGCACTGAACGGTTCATCCAAAAGCAACATTTCCGGTTCACTCACTAACATTCGCGCTAAAGCACATCGTTGCTGTTGTCCTCCGCTCAGCTGATGAGGAAACAACTTTCGGTTGGAAGTAAGCTCCATAATTTTCAATATTTCTTCCAGTTTTGTATCGCGTACTGTTTTGTTTTTTTCCTTCGACATCCCACATAAAATATTCTGCTCTACGGTCATATTGGGAAACAATGCATAATTTTGGAATAAATACCCTACCCTTCGCTCCTGTGGCTTTAAATTAATTTTCCTTTCACTGTCAAAAAGCACTCTGTCATTTAATACAATACGTCCCTCATCCGGTTTCAGAATTCCGGCAATGCATTTCAAAGTCATACTTTTTCCACATCCTGAGGCTCCTAAAATCCCTGTAATACCATCCGCATGCTCAAAATCTATCGCCAATCGGAAATCTCCTGCTCTTTTCTTAATATGTACTGAAAGACTCATAACGCACCTGCCTTTTTGCTTTTACTCTCTAACATATTTACAATCAGAAGCACTACTGTAGAAATGATAAGATTTACGATAACCCAGAAAAAGGCTCCTGTCTCATCATTGGTTCTCCATAATTGATAAACCGTTGTGGAAATTGTCGCTGTTCTACCCGGCACATAACCAACCAGCATACTGGTGGCACCATATTCTCCTAATGCTCTTGCAAATGAAAGCACCGTTCCGGCAATGATTCCCTGTTTACATGCCGGCATCTGAATACGCCAGAATATATAAGTATTTGACAAACCTAAAGTCTGTCCTGAATATTTTAGATTCTCATCAAAGCTCTCAAATGCCCCCCTTGCAGTTCGGTACATCAACGGAAATGCAACTACAGCAGAGGCTACAATCGCACCATACCAAGTCATGGCAAACTGAATTCCAAACTTAGCCAGAAAAACTCCCAAAGGACGTTTCGGTCCTAAAAGAATCAGTAAAAAATAGCCACAGACTGTGGGCGGAAGCACCATTGGCAATGTCAATACCACATCAAGTATTCCTTTGACCGCTTTCGGTAGCTTTGCGATATAATATGCCGCAAAAATCCCCATAAAAAATACGATAATGCAACTAAACAATGCAATTCGAATTGAATTAAACAAAGGATACAAGTCCATTTTGTCCGCCTTTCCTGTAACAGTTCAGCATAAATCTAAACTGTTACTTTTTCTTCTTATTACTGTACTCTTGAGAAACCTACTTCTTCAAAAATTTCCATACACGCATCCGTCTGAATGAATGCTAAAAATTCTTTAGCCAGCTCCTGATGATCACTAACTTTCAACACTGCAGCAGGATAAATGACCTGCCCACACATTTCTGCCGTTGCAAAATCTTTTATTTGCAGTCCTGCCGAGAATGCATCTGTACAATAGATTACACCACAATCAACGCTGCCTTCTGAAACCTGAGTTGTTACTTCTTTTACATTTGATCCGTAAGAAATTACACCTGCATTCGCAAGTTCCTCTTCATTCAGTTCATAGTATGCAAGAATTTTCTGTGTGTACTGACCTACCGGGACATCACTGTTTCCCATTGCCATTAAGATTTCTTTGTTTTTCAACGCTGCCGCCAGATCATCAAATGTTTCGATGCCCGCATCGCTTGTTTCGCTGACACAAAGAGCTACCTTATTTTCAAGAATGTTAATTCTTGTTTCTTCAAGAACATAATCAAGCCTTTCTTTGTTAATTTCAGGGTCTGCAGTAATATCAAGCTGATTCATCTGCTTCTGTCCTGCCGAAATGAACAAATCACAATCTGCACCTTCCTGAATCTGTGTCTTTAATGTTCCGGAAGAATCAAAGTTAAAAATCAATTTCACATTTGGATTTTCTTCTTTGTAGAGTTCACTGATTGAAGTCAGTGTCTCTGTCATAGAAGCTGCCGCAAAAACAATCAATTCTGTTGTCTCTACATCTGCTGCTTCTACGCTTGTTGTTTCTTCCACAACCGCTTCCTCATTTGTTATTTCCTCAACAACTGTTTCTTTGTCTGCTTCCGCTGGTTTAGAATTGCATGCCACAAGGCTCAACACCATCACCAACGTAAGCAATATTGATACAAGTTTCTTTTTCATGTATCGTCCTCCTTTTCTTTCAAAAGATTTATTCAAAACGTGGATTTACACGTCTTGCACGATAATGATTTAATTGTTATTTCTTCTCATTTCCGCATTCCCCATCTGTTCCACGAAGAATACCCAGACCATGAGATAATTCCGGCAAAATATATTCCAATGCTTCTTTGACAGCTTTCGGACTTCCCGGAAGATTAACGATCAGAGTTTTTTTTCGGATTCCCGATACGCCGCGACTCAGCATGGCTCGCTTGGTTATAGTCATGGAATAAGCCCGGATAGCTTCTGCGATTCCATTTGCCATGCGGTCACAAACTTCCGTCGTTGCTTCCGGAGTAATATCTCTTTCTGAGAATCCTGTACCTCCGGTGGTACAAATCAAGTTTACCTGCCTTTGATCTGCTAATCTGATTAACTGGGTCTTCAGAGGTACTTTCTCGTCTGTCAAAAGAAGTTCTTCTATAACATCATATCCTGCTTCCCGAAGCATTCCGGCAAGCAACGGTCCACTTTTATCTTCCCTTTCCCCTCTGGCTCCTTTATCACTTAAGGTTATAACTGCTGCTGTGAACGGTCTGTCTGCTTTAGGTGGAATCATAGTAATCTCATCTCCCACCTTAATACATCCTTCTTTGATAACTTTCGTAAACACACCTTCTCTTGGCATAATACAATCACCAACTAAATGATAGATGGCACAATGACTGTGACACTCTTTTCCAATCTGCGTCAATTCCAGTTCTACTTCGCCAATAACAAATCTGGTTCCTACAGGAAGCTTTCTTAAGTCAAATCCTTCCACCACCAGATTTTCTCCAAAAGCTCCAAAATCCACCTTGGCACCTTTGCTTCTGAAATCTTCTATTTTTTCAAAAGATAACAAACTGATCTGACGATGCCAGTTTCCTCCGTGGGCATCTCCCACAATTCCCCAGTCTTTCTTTACTTCAGCCTGAGGAATCTCAAACTTGGCTGTTCCTCTTTTTTCGCTAATGCATATTGCTAAAATCTTTCCCATTTTCTTCTCCTAACCACCTATCTGTATCATCTTCTTTTCTTCTGTAATCTTATCTTTCTCTTCAAAGCAGTGAGCATAAGGCTTCTGATTAATTGACATTTCTAATCTTTTTCTCACCTCATGCATATTTCCGTCTCTGAGAGGTTCCTTCACAGAAACTATATTTTCAAAACACAAACAGGGTTTAATATCTCCCATAGCAGTCATACGTATCCGATTACAGGAATTGCAAAATTTTCCGTGGATAGCACTGATAAATCCAACAATCACATCACTTCCCGGCAAACGGTAGTACACTGCCGGACCATTTCCTAACTTGCCGGATACACTTTCCAATTCTCCATACTCTTTTTTCAACTGTTCTATGATGCATTGATTTGAAATTCCTTCCTGCTCTTTTCCGTATCCGATAGGCATCATTTCAATAAAGCGAAGAACAATTCCTTTCTTTCCGGCATAAGAAATCATGGACTTATAATCTGCATTATCCTTTGTAAGAACACAGTTCATCTTCACATTTAAACCCACCTGCAATGCTGCATCTATGCCTTCCAATACTTTTTCCAAAGCCTGAAATCCTGTTATCTCCATGAATTTTTCTGCATCCAATGTGTCCAAACTTACATTGACACCATCCAAGCCTGCCTTTTTCAAACTTTCTGCATAATCACTTAACAAAATACCATTAGTTGTTAGTGTTACCTGTTCCACTTCAGGTATCTCCTTTATCATTGCCGCCAGTTGGTCAGCATTTCGTCGTACCAATGGTTCACCGCCGGTAATCTTAAACCTAGTAATTCCAAGACTTACTGCCTGCTGACACACATTTACGATTTCCTCATAGGACAGGAGTTCTTCCATATTAGTCAATATCACATTTTTTGGCATACAATACCGACATCTGAGATTACATCTGTCCGTTATGGAGATACGCATATAATTGATTTCTCTTCCATGACAATCTACCATACAAATTCACCACTTTTTCCACCAGTCTTCTTGCATAAATGAATTCCGCTGATTTCCATCTTTTTATCCACTGCCTTACACATATCATAAATCGTAAGCAGTGCAATGTTAACTCCTGTCAGAGCTTCCATCTCCACACCTGTTTTTCCGGTAGTTTTTACCGAACAAAAGGCACTAATAGAAAAATCCTCTTCATGAGGCATAAAATCAATCTCAACCTTAGTCAAAAGTAATACATGACACAAAGGTATCAGTTCGGATGTCTTCTTTGCACCCATAATACCTGCTACTCTGGCCACTCCAAGAACATCTCCCTTACCCATCTCATGGTTCTGTATTTTCTCAAAACATTCTTTTGACATAGTAATTTTGCCTGTGGCAATAGCCTCTCTTTTAGTTTCCGCCTTTTCGCTGACATCCACCATCACAGCGTCACCCTGGCTGTTAAAATGTGTAAATTCTGCCATTTTATCTCCATTCTGCTGTTCCTAATCAACAACATTTAAATCCGTTTATTAAATCATGTTCACCAACACATACTGCTATTTTCCAAATCCACAATTAGGGAAGGTACATCTCTCACAAGAAAGGCAAAGCCCCCCTTCTCCCAATCTGTCCAAGTCTTCCTTTTTCAGCTTTTCTCCTGCTGCAATTCTTGGTAAGACCAAATCAAAAATGGTTCTTTTGGCATACATAACACATCCCGGCAATCCCACTACAGGAATTTTCCCTTCATAATATGCCAACATGAACATCGCTCCCGGAAGCACCGGTGCACCATAGGTAATAATCTCTGCCCCTGTGTTCTTAATTGCTAACGGTGTTCTGTCATCCGGATCTACACTCATACCTCCGGTACAAATGACCATATCCATGCCCTGTGCAATCATATCTTTCACAGCTGTTGTAATGGCCGCATTATCATCTCCGGGCAAAGCATGCATTACCATATACATACCAAATTCTTTCAGCTTTTCTACAATGACCGGAGTAAAGGTATCCTGAATGCGATTCTTTAAAACTTCATTTCCGGTAGTAACGACACCTACTTTTTTCAGCTGATAAGGCAAAATAGAAAAAATATGGTTATTCCCTGCCAATGCTTTTGCTTTTTCCATCTTTTCTTTAGCAATTACTAATGGAATGACTCTGGTTCCTGCTATTTTTTCACCCTTATGAACCGGGAAATCACCATGTCTTGAGGCAATCATCATTTCTCCCATAGAGTTAATACCATACAAAAGTTCTCTGTCTATTTTTAAAACACCATCCACATCAGCAACCAGTTCAATTTTTCCTTCTTTTACGGTCGTTGGATGCATATGCTCTCCTTTGCAGATTTCATAAAGAATTTCTGCCGCTTCATTTTCATGAAGCATACCTTCCTCTTTTTCCCATACATAAAGATGTTCTTTTCCCACACTCAGGAGTACCGGGATATCTTCCTCTTTTACCACATGTCCTTTGCGGAATACTGCATCTTTTGTTACCCCTTTTATAATCTGTGTAATATCGTGACACAATACCTGTCCCACGGCATCTTCTGTCTTAATTAATTTCATCTGAAACCTTCTTTCCTGCAATAATTCTCTCTGCTAAAACCTCCGGCTCTATGATCGGTTCTGCCGGATAATTACATACATATTTTGGATATTCACTTCCTTTAAATCCTTCCAACAATATGATGTCAGCCTCCGGGAAAGCATGCACCAACATCTTTTCATCTACACCTTGTATCTTTTTATGAATCAATAACTTATTTTCTGAAAAGACTGCTGTGCCATAAGCTCCTGACTGAAAGTGCTTATAACTGTCCGTTCCAGGCACATCACCCTCGAAATCATGACCGTCATGTTTAATTACGGCTACTTTATAGCCTCTATCATTCAATATTGGAAGCAGCTTTGTGATAAGCGTTGTCTTCCCGGTATGTTTATACCCACTAATTGCAAATAAAAATGGCATATTCACCCTCCCTATCATAGAAATATCTTCTTATCATCCTTTTCATATTATAGGAAATTTCCCTATAAAATGAAAAAGACGATATCTCCGTCAGGAAATACCGCCACATTTTCATACTTTAAACAGTAACTTTAATACAATACCAGACCTGATACGTTCGTATCAAGCCTACTATTTACTCCAAAAGTCCTATTATAGTTTTTGTGGCTCCTTTCCAAAACGCGGGAGGCGAGTCGTTTTCACTTCTCACCCAGGTTATATCTGATGTCCTGATAGCACTGCTTGGGGCATACATTACTAAATGCCTACGATATCATCCATCCGTATAACGGCTCATGACCATGGCAGAACTTTAGGTCATTTTGCTCGGAGTCAATTATTTTATTAACAACTGCTCATACTCTGTAACTGTATTAATATTTTTCGTTGAAAAATCTTCTTTCGGCAGAATCACTGTCGCATATCCTGCCTGTTTTAACACATTCATTACCCTGTAATCTTTTACCTTAATTTGTTTTTCTACATAATCGAGTGCTGATTTGGGATAAATTCCCAAAAGCGGATGCACTCTGTCTTCGGCATATGCTATGGTGATTTTTTGATGTTTGGAATACTCTTCTAACAACATCTTTACCGCCTCCTTACTTACAAAAGGCATATCACAGGCTATTACAAATAAAGCCTCTTCCTCACAATGCTTCAATCCGGAATAAATCCCCCCAAGAGGTCCTATTTCCGGAATTTCATCCACCACCATCGGAATTTTTAAATGTTTATAAGGAGCTTCTTCTTCTACAGATAAATAAATTTTATTGAAGTCCCGGAGAGCATCTATAATGCTCTCCAGAAAACTTCTACCTTCTATTTCTAAGAATAGTTTTTTCTTTCCATCCATGCGGCGGTTCTTACCACCCGTCATAAGATATCCTGCTATCATTTCTAATTCTATCCTCTGTAAAGATGCCTTTAGATTTTTTCAATCTTAATAGCACAAACTTTATATTCAGGAATTCTTGCATATTTATCAAGAGCCGCATTCGTAAGTACGTTAGCATTTCCATCCGGGAAATGGAATGGCATCCAAGTTTCCTTAGGAGACACTTTTTCACCTACTCTTGCGGTAGAAATAATACTGCCTCGTCTGGAAGAAACTCTTATCTTTTCTCCATTTTCAATACCAAGTCTTGCGGCATCTTCTGTGTTCATTTCAATAAAGGAACTTCCTTCTCTTTCCATAAGTCCAGGAGTTTTTCCTGTCATGGCTCTGGTGTTGTAATGATACAGGATACGTCCTGTCATCATAATAAATGGATATTCATCATCCGGAAGTTCTGCACTTGGTACATATTCTGCAGGATAGAACCATCCTAATCCTCTTGAGAACTTGCCTACATGAAGAATTGGTGTTCCCGAATGATATTTGTCAGTACATGGCCACTGAATACTTTCTCCCTTATCCAGTCTTCTA
>CAZSBV010000018.1:0-15680 GCA_964605105.1 uncultured Lachnospiraceae bacterium
TTTATTGCCAGAAGAATTATGATATGTGCATCAGAGGATGTGGGAAATGCAGATCCACAGGCTTTGCAGGTAGCAGTGGCAGCTTCTTTGGCAGTAGAGAGAGTGGGAATGCCGGAAGCACAGATTATTTTATCACAAGCGGTAACTTATGTGGCAACAGCACCCAAAAGTAACGCTTCCCTTGGCATTTTTGATGCTATGGAAGAGGTACGAAAATCAGGAGATTTGAAAATACCGGCACATTTGCAGGATGCACATTATAAAGGAGCGCGGAAATTGGGACACGGAATCGGATATAAATATGCACATGATTATAAAAATCATTATGTAAAACAACAGTATTTACCATATGAACTTAGTGGAAGAGAATTCTATAGACCGGATGGCAATGGTTATGAGGCAAAGATAAAAGAACATATGAAGAGGATTAAAGAAGAGGCAGAAGAGGAATAAATATCCTCTTCTGCCTTGGATTTTAAAACAGCATCTTTGTCAACATTTGATAAACTTCCTGATTCTTTTTATTCCAGTTATCGCAAATCGCAGAAGCAATCTGAGGTGTGGGAACGGAAAGCTTGATTTCTACCAGAGTAACATCTCCATCTTTGGCATTTAAAACAGCTTCGTATTCACCATTTACGGTCTTATAATAATTAGAAATTACAGATACCTCATTTCTTAGTTCCATAGAATTTTCTTTAAAATATTGTAAAATTTCTTCTTTGATAGCATCACCGATACGTCCCTCAAAATATCCCAGACTGTCTTTTCCTTCCTGAGTAATGGTAAGCTGAGTACGGTTCAAGGTCGTATGAGCCGTGATGAGATTTGTCTCGATCAGTTCTGAAATAACTTGCTGAAGGGTAAGATAATTGGTATACCCTTTGTCCAGAACAAATTCACTGATCTGTGACTGGGTCAAGGGAAAAGCCACCTTGTCCAGCATATATAGTACGATTAATTTATAAAGTGTCAGGGATTCCTGAGAAGCGATAAACTCCATGTTTTCCTCCGAATAGTTTATGTTTTTGCACTATCCTTAAGTTGCTTATAAAGATAGTATGACAATTTATCTGGATGAGTACTCTTGTCCCTGGTATTCTTGCGTCTGTTTCAGATGGCGGTGCAGGGTATTAAAAAAGTCTCGTTTGTATAAGCTCCAAGTGGGAGCAATCAATAAATCTTTTGGTCCGTCTCCGGTCAATCTGTGGATTACAATATCAGGAGACAGATGTTTTAAACAGGTAATTAACAGAGACATATAATCTTCTTTGGACAAGGTCTCAAATTTGCCTGCCAAATAGTCATCTGCAAGATCAGTCTCTTTTAGTACATGTAATAATTGCAATTTTATACCAAAAATGGAAAGCTGGTTCAAATATTGAATCGTTTTAAGTACCATTTCCGTGTTTTCGCCCGGCAGCCCTAAAATGATATGGACGATTACAGGAATATTGCGGGCTTTTAAATTAGCTACAGCAGCATCAAAAACTTCCAGTTTATAGCCACGGCGTATGTAAGCAGCAGTAGCCTCGTGAATGGTCTGTAGACCTAATTCTACCCAGATGTCTTTGGTGGGATATTTATTTTTTAAAGTTACCAATAAATCCAGCACTTCTTCCGGAAGGCAGTCAGGTCTTGTGGCAATGGAAATGCCTACAATTTGCGGTTGCTTTAGAGCCTCCTCATAGATTTCAGCCAGATATTCTATTTTTCCATAAGTATTGGTGTAGGCTTGAAAGTAAGCAATAAACTGATTTCCGGTTTTCTTTTTGCCAAACATTTCCTGACCTGCTTTTAACTGTTCAGCAACGGAATCCATCGGTTTTACTGCAAAATCACCACTTCCTCCGGCACTACAGAAAATACATCCCCGGCTGCCCAGCTTTCCGTCACGATTGGGACAGGTAAGTCCGGCATCCAGAGCTATTTTGTAAACTTTGGAACCATATCTGTTTTTACAATAAGCGTCCAGGGAGTAATAAGGACGGTCTAACCAAATTTCAGGTATCATAGGACTCCTTTTAACAACATCTTATCTGTACTGTTTCATTCATGAGAACCAATAGAAGCGGCACTACTCAATGTGGCTTTTTACAGCTTCTGCCACCACTTCGGCAACTTCCGGATTGAAAGCTTCCGGTAAAATATTGTCTTCATGTAAATCCTCATCTTTTACAAGACTTGCAAGAGCAAGAGCAGCAGCCAGTTTCATTTCTTCTGTGATTTGGCGGGCACGTCCTTCCAGGGCTCCTTTGAAAATTCCGGGGAAAGCAACTACGTTATTTACTTGATTTGGGAAATCGCTTCTTCCGGTTCCCACAACTCTGGCTCCGGCTGTTTTTGCTAAATCGGGCATGATTTCCGGAACCGGATTTGCCATAGCAAATAAAATGGAATCTGAATTCATGGAAGCGACCATTTCAGGAGTTACGATATTAGGAGCGGAAACACCGACAAAAATGTCTGCACCTTTCATGGCATCTGCTAAAGAACCGGTTTCCTGATTGGGATTGGTAATTTCTGTCATTTTTTTCTGCATCCAGTTCAAGCCTTCTGTAGACTTGGAGATGATACCAACTTTGTCGCACATGATGACATTAGGGAATCCGTAGGTCAAAAGAAGCTTTGTAATGGCAACACCGGCACTTCCGGCACCATTGACTACTACTTTACAGTTTTCTTTTTCTTTTCCAACGACTTTTAAAGCATTGATGATTCCCGCAAGAACAACGATGGCAGTGCCATGCTGGTCATCATGAAATACAGGGATGTCTAAAGTTGCTTTCAGACGTTCTTCGATTTCAAAACAGCGTGGCGCGCTGATATCTTCCAGATTGATGCCTCCAAATCCCGGTGCTAAATAGGTCACCGTTTTTATAATTTCTTCGGTATCCTGAGTATCTAAACAAATAGGAACGGCATTTACATTTCCAAATTCTTTGAATAATACTGCTTTTCCTTCCATAACAGGCATGGCAGCGTGAGGACCGATATTTCCAAGACCTAAAACTGCGCTACCGTCACTGATGACAGCCACTGTATTGGATTTCATTGTGTAAGAGTAGGCTGCTTCTTTATTTTCTGCGATAACTTTACAAGGTTCAGCAACTCCCGGGGTATATGCCAGGCTCAGGGCTTCTCTGGATTTGACAGGAACTTTGGAAACAGTTTCCAATTTTCCGTTCCATTGTTCATGAAGTTCTAAAGCTTTTTCATTAATGTTCATAATAATCTCCATTCCGCCGTATTTCGTTTTGCGGCACTTGTATAATGAAAGAAAAAATTTCCTTTGTACAAAATTTAAAAACTACACCATATGATAGCCCAATTAAAATTTCTTAGCAAGCACTTTCTGGTTTTACATAAGAAAGTATTTTTCAGTGTACAAAAAATAAATTCTATTATAAAATTACTTTTTATTTTAAAAAAGTTGTTGTATAATGAATCAAATATGGTATAGTATACCAATATATAATAAAAAACAGAATGTTTTAAAGATTTTTGAAACTACAATTCAGGATGATAGATTATCGTTATACAGAAGATACGGTCGTATCAATATTCCCATTAAGAAATTAGTTTTGTCACAATACATATTTTTATAGAAACAGGAGAAAAAGATGAGAGAAAAGTATGAATCTTTAGCATTGGCAGATTTAAAAGCTATTGCTAGAACAAGAGGGATTAAAGGCACTTCTTTAATGAAAAAAGGAGAAGTTGTCAACGCCATGTTGGAACTGGATGAAAAAGAAAATGCTCAAAAGGTGTCCCAAGAAAATGGTGCAAAAGAAGTGGTGGCTGCCACAACAGAAAATGTAGAAAAGGTATCGGCAGATGCAACGGAAGAAGGAGAAAAGCCTTTTGTTCGTAAAAATCCGGCTGATTTGAGCGAATTAGACAGTGGAATTGAAGCCAGTGGTATTTTGGAAGTTATGCCGGACGGATTTGGATTTATCCGTTGTGAAAACTATTTGCCTGGTGAAAATGACGTTTATGTGGCACCTAGCCAGATTCGCCGTTTTAATATGAAGACCGGAGATATCGTAACCGGTAATACCAGAATAAAAAAAGAAACTGAAAAATTCAGTGCATTGTTATATGTAAAAAATATCAACGGCTATGCACCGGATGATGCTGCAAAACGTTGTAATTTTGAAGATATGACTCCTATTTTTCCGGATGAAAGAATGAGACTGGAAACACCGGGAGCATCCGTTGCCATGAGAATCATGGATTTAATGAGCCCTATCGGAAAAGGTCAGAGAGGTATGATTGTATCTCCACCAAAAGCAGGTAAGACTACATTGTTAAAAGAAGTGGCAAAATCTGTAAAAAGAAACAATCCGGATACTCATTTGATTATTCTTTTGATTGATGAAAGACCGGAAGAAGTTACCGATATCAAGGAAGCTATCGAAGGACCAAATGTAGAAGTTATTTATTCGACTTTTGATGAATTACCGGAACATCACAAACGTGTGGCGGAAATGGTAATGGAAAGAGCAAAACGTCTGGTAGAGCATAAGCAGGACGTTATGGTATTGTTAGACAGTATTACAAGACTTGCAAGAGCATATAACTTAACGGTTCCACCAAGTGGAAGAACTTTGTCCGGTGGTCTTGACCCGGCAGCTCTGCATATGCCGAAAAAATTCTTTGGTGCAGCCAGAAATATGAGAGAAGGCGGAAGTTTGACCATTCTTGCAACTGCCTTGGTAAATACCGGAAGCAAAATGGATGATGTTGTATACGAAGAATTCAAGGGTACCGGTAATATGGAAATGGTACTTGACCGTAAAGTGGCAGAAAGAAGAGTATTCCCAGCCATTGATATACCGCAGTCAGGAACCAGAAGAGATGATTTGCTGCTTAATCCGGAAGAAATGGAAACTATCAACAATATCCGCCGGGCTTTCAATGGTATGAAAGCAGAAGAAGCTGTGGACAAGGTTGTAGATATGTTCAATAAGACCAAGAATAATAAAGAATTTATTGAGATGGTGAAAAAGATTAAATTCTTTTAAAAAAGGTCTTGCATAGAAAAAAAGGCTATGCTACAATATAAAAGCTGTTTGTAGATACGAACAGTGTGGATGAGAACAATAACAGTAGATAATCTACTTTAAAAAAGAGACCTGTACACAGGATTATTGAAATTGAAGAGGTGACAAAATGAGAGAAGGAATCCATCCTAACTACTATCAGGCAACTGTAACATGTAACTGTGGTAACACATTTGTAACTGGTTCTACAAAGAAATCTATTCACGTGGAAGTATGTTCTAAATGTCATTCATTCTACACAGGCCAGCAGAAAACAGCAAGAGCTGACGGACGTATTGATAAGTTCAACAAAAAATACGGTGTTAAATAAGTATTGCGGAAAAAGGTTGAGGTGTAAATCTCAACCTTATTTTGTATATCCGCGAAAGCACGAGTCAAGCTGGTGTGCTTGTACACCAATTTGACGACGCTCGCGAACGTGAGAAACTTGCAAAGCATGTTTCTCATCGTATGCGCAGTCTTAAATAAAGAAGGGAGTTTTAGAATGAGCAGAAAGAAATGCAGCCGTTCTTGTGGCATCGGAGGTCAGGCAGTATTAGAAGGCGTTATGATGAAAAATAAAGATCTCTATGCGGTAACTGTTCGTAAACCGGATGGAGAATTAGTGATAGATACTGAAGAATTTCATGGTGTAATGCATGGAAAGAAAATTAAAAATGTTCCTTTTATCAGAGGCGTTTTTAATTTTGTAGATTCCCTGATTCTGGGAACACGTACATTGACCTATTCAGCAGATTTTTTTGATGATGAGACAGCAAAGGAAACAGCAATGGATAGCTGGTTTAAGAAAGTATTTAAGGATAAGGCAGAGAGTGTGGTCTCCGGTCTGACCGTAGCACTTTCTATTGTTCTTGCTGTTGCCATTTTTATGGTATTGCCATATTTTATTAGTTCTTTGTTAAATACATTTGTAAGAAATACTACCATTTTAGCAATTATAGAAGGGATTATCCGTCTTGTTATTTTTGTGGGTTATGTGGTATTGATTTCTGCTATGGAGGATATTAAGCGAGTTTATATGTACCATGGAGCAGAACATAAATGTATTAACTGTATTGAAAGAGGACGCGAGCTGACTGTAGAAAATGTTATGGGAAGCAGTCGTCTTCATAAACGTTGCGGTACTAGTTTCATGCTTTTTGTTATGATGGTAAGTATCATTATGTTTATGTTCATTAGTGTGGAAAATCCGGCCATGCGATTAGTAATTCGTATATTATTAGTTCCTGTAATTGCAGGAATTTCTTATGAAATTATTCGTCTTGCAGGAAATAACAGTAACAACATTATTGTCAGAATTATTTCTGCACCGGGAATGTGGTTACAGACTTTAACAACAAAAGAGCCTACAGAAGATATGATAGAGGTTGCCATTAAATCTGTGGAAGCAGTTTTTGATTGGAGAGAATATTTAAAAGAAGAATTTGGATATGATGTGAATTCAGCGGAAGTTGATGAAGAAGTGAGCCCATCATAGAAGGTTAAATGTAGATATTCATTATTGTATAGGGAAAAAAGTTATGAACTACAAAGAGATTTATCTTTGGGGCAGAGGTCAGTTAGAACAGGCAGGAATTGGCGAATTTGGACTGGATGCCAGATTGCTTTTAGAACATATCTGCCATACAAATAGAAATACACTTTTAGTCCATGGTGACAGAGTAGTGACTGTGGAAGAGGAGAAGGAATACAAAGAGGCAATTGCCTTAAGAAGCCGTAGGATTCCGTTACAGCATATTACCGGTGTACAGGAATTTATGGGTCTGGAATTTAAGGTAAATGAGCATGTATTATGTCCGAGACAGGACACGGAATGTCTGGTGGAAGAAGTGATGCGATATCTTCATGACGGAAATCGTATTTTGGACATGTGTACTGGCTCCGGATGTATTCTGCTAAGTTTATTACACTATTCCAATCATTGTAGTGGAGTGGGAGCAGATATTTCGGAAGAAGCACTGAAAGTAGCTTCTGAGAATGCTAAAACCATAGCTGCAATATCCCGTCCTAATCCGTGGAGTGAGGATACGGTAAAATTGATACATTCTGATTTGTTTTCGAAGGTTCCGAACGAAAAGTTTGATATCATTGTATCTAATCCGCCTTATATAGCAAGTGCTGTGATTCCTACTTTAATGGAAGAGGTAAGAGAACACGAACCTATGTCTGCTTTGGACGGAATGGAAGATGGTCTGTTCTTTTATCGAAAGATTGTGGCGGAAAGCCGTAACTATCTGGCCAAAGAAGGAATGTTATTTTTTGAAATAGGTCATGATCAGGGACAGGCTGTATCGGATATGATGAAAGAAGCAGGATTTGAAGAAGTTACTGTGGTAAAAGATTTTGCCGGTCTGGACAGAGTGGTATATGGAAGTTGTTGATAAGAAAGGGAGAGAAACATGTTTGATAAATTAGAGGATTTACTGATTCGTTATGAAGAAATCATGAGCGAATTAAATGAGCCAAATGTGGCAAATAATCAGGAACGTTTTCGTAAACTGATGAAAGAACAGAGTGATTTAACACCTATCGTAGAGGCTTTTAAAGAATATAAGAAAAGCAAACAGGATATTGAAGATAGTCTTGCTATGTTGGAAATCGAGTCTGATGAAGACATGAGAGACATGTTAAAAGAAGAATTAAGCGATGCTAAGAAACGTGTTGAAGAATTAGAAGAAAAGATGAAGATTCTCCTTCTTCCAAAGGACCCTAACGATGAAAAGAACGTTATTGTGGAAATTCGTGCAGGTGCAGGTGGAGATGAAGCAGCACTTTTTGCAGCAGAAATCTATCGTATGTATGTACATTATGCAGAAGGCAGACGTTGGAAAGTGGAAACCATGGAAGTGGAAGAAATCGGTATTGGTGGTATGAAGAGTGTTACCTTCATGATTTCCGGTAATGGTGCTTACTCCGTAATGAAATACGAATCCGGTGTACACCGTGTACAGCGTGTACCGGAAACAGAATCCGGCGGACGTATTCATACATCTACTATCAGTGTAGCTGTTATGCCTGAAGTTGATGAAGACATCGACATCAAGATTGAAGAGAAAGATATCCGTATCGACGTAATGCGTGCTTCCGGTAACGGTGGACAGTGTGTAAATACAACTGACTCAGCGGTACGTTTGACACACTACCCAACAGGTATTGTAGTTTACAGCCAGACAGAAAAATCTCAGTTACAGAACAAAGCAAAAGCTTTCGCTTTATTAAAAGCAAAATTGTACGATATGGAACAGCAGCAGAGACATGATGCGGAAGCAGAACTTCGCCGCAGTCAGATTGGTACTGGTGACCGTTCCGAAAAAATCCGTACTTACAATTTCCCACAGGGACGTGTAACTGACCACAGAATCAATCTTACATTATACAAATTAGATAAAATTATGAATGGTGATATTCAGGATATTCTGGATGCTTGTATCGCAGCGGACCAGGCAGCGAAGTTGGCGAAGATGAATGAATAAGCTATGAGTGCGACAGATAGTGAAAAGAGACAATGCAAGTTTACTTGTAGTTGTCTCTTTTTGCTAGATGGCATAGGAATGAAAACGACAGCTACATCATTGTCAAGTGACTTTACTTTGATGCTTTTTGTGTGCAAATATCCACACAGCACAATCAGAACTGCGGCGACAAAAGAACCCACAATACCAACTGCCTTTCCCAAACATTGTGAAGACCTTACACAACTGACTTGCCTTTTACAATGATCTTTATATTGCGTATCGCGTAAAGCACGAAGGACATGAGCATGATTCCCACACAAACACTGATCAGGATATCAGAGATTGCCGCCGGGATCTGGAACCACATAATATGGATCGTCATCATGATATAGAGTGACACTGTGGTCGCTTTGCCATGCCAATCTGCTCCCAGCACCAGATTGGCTTTTCTTATCACCATCAGCCCGGTTATCCCTGCGAAAAGCTCTTTGACTACCAGTAATACCAGCGGAATCATCATATGCGGGAAACGGGCTATCAGACAGAAGAGTACTGCCAGCTGGGTAAGTTTGTCTGCTATGGGATCAAATGCTTTTCCAAAATCGCTGATCATTCCGAAACGGCGCGCGATGATTCCATCGGCAATATCGGTGATACCGGAAAGAATCAAAACAAGTATCGTCCACAAATAGTTCTCCTGAACCCGATAGAGCCAGATAATGACCGGTATTAAGCACAGTCGGAATAGGGAAAGTGCATTGGGGATGGTCAGTATTTTCTTTTGATAATCTTTCTTGCTTTTTGCCATTTTTATATTCTCCTTTGTGTCAATCTCTTACAGAATATGCCTTATCGGTCGAATCAAAATGCGCAGCACGGTATACAAAACGCTTTTGAAGACTCCGAGGTCCTTTGTGCTGCAGTTTGGTCCGAGATACTCACTTCCGTCCGGTGAAACGTGCTTGCTTGCCTCTATTTGCGCATCGGCCTCATTCCGCAGCTGCTCGTTTAGCTCCGGACAGTCGATGATTAGCATGGTCTCCGTATCCAGATAGGCACTCCGCATATCCAGGTTAAAGGATCCAATTACGCAGAAGGCATCGTCAATCAAAACAGTTTTTGTATGCAGAGAATGATCGCCATAATATTCACAGACCGAAACGCCGGTTTTTAGGATGTTGTTCTTCTGATCCAAGTAGTCCGTGCAGCCCCAGGGATTGGCGCCATTGGCCACAGCATTGGTAATCACGGTGACATTGGTGCCAGACTGCGTGATTTGCGACAGCCCCTGATACATCTCCTGATTGCAAATGACATAAGGTGTCTGTATAATGACATCTTCGCCCTCTGTCATCAACTCGCACAATGCGTTCCACACCTCCGGCTTTTTATTGGTGTTCGAGATTGGGTTGCAAATCAGCGAAACAGAATTGGCCGGGAGCGTTTCTCCAATCCAGTCAGGCTCCGAAAAGCTCTCAGGGTATGTACTTTGTAATTCCATGTAGCGGTGGTTTAACTGAGTTCTCACAGCTTCTTTCGGGGAATTGCATTTCAGTGTTTTATTGCAGGACAGTGTCCACAACTGCTCAAAATATTGCCTTAGCTGATAGATAGAAGCGTTTTCGTCTGATTTCTCCCGGTAGACAAGCACATCACGATCTATATTGAACTTATCACTGTAATCGCCAAGGAAAAGATCAGTGGTATTCCGTCCGCCCAAAATATAAATGTTGTCGTCAGTGATCAGATATTTGTCATGCAGCCGGTAGTTTGCTTTCCATACAGTTAGAGGATTTATGGTGTTGTACAGTTTTGCTTCAATGTTTTCGTGGGCAGTGAGAACATCAAAACAGTCACTGTACTGATTCAGAGTGCCGTAGATTCCGTCCACCAATATTTTAACATGTACCCCTCGATCTGCCGCATGCAATAGCGCGGCCATAATGTCCGTTCCACTCTGATCATTGCCAAAATCGAAGGTGGTTAAGATGATTTCTTTCTCCGCCGTCTCGATTAACCGTAACCGCCAAAGCAAAGCGTCCATATTTTCATCGATGCACAAAATGCGTTCGCTTGGCGTAGACGTGTCATCGAATGACTGCTGATTCAGATTGTGGTCAGATACCTGTCTTTCCTGAATCAGCGGGCCCATGATCACGCAGGATAGAAAGTAAATAACATATGCAATTATTAAGCCGTTGATCAATTTTTTTATTTGCATACTCATCGGTTCCTCTTATTATTTACTTGCTATATACCCATTGACAATCTGATGCTGAGATGTTACATTTGTAATGTCGTTACAAATGTAACACGATTGTTTATCTCAGGTCAAGCGTATGAGTCTCGGCCTTAACAAATAGCACGGAATTTGTAACATCATATTTGAGGTGATATATGAAAACGGAGATGGAATATAGGGATATTCTTCGATTGTCTAACGAGGAGTCCAATAATATCACAAGGGAATGTCTGCGAACTGCCATGTTCAAGCTCCTGGAGCGGAAGAACTTCGACCAAATTACAATTACAGACATTGCAAAATGTGCAGGGGTATCCCGTACGGCATTTTATCGAAATTACGCTACCAAGGAAGCTTTGGTGGAGGATCTTTGCCAACGCCTTCTTGAAGAATTGACGGAATATGGAAAGAGCGATTGCTTCCGCACAAATCGGAAACAATGGTATCAAAACTTTTTCCAGGTGATTCAGGATAACAGCGCTTTTTTTCGAGCGTATTTGAAAGCCAATCTCAGGCTTAGCAACGGGGCGGTAACGGAGTTAATACATCCATCCACTACCATACAGGAACATTACAGAAACGTTGCGGGTGAGAGCGCCTTTTTCAGTATTCTAAGTGACTGGTTCCTTGCTGGCATGGTCCAAACACCGGAAGAAATGGGAAATATCTGTGATGAGCTTTTTTCGCGATCAGCAAAGGAAGGATAACGGAGGGAGTCATAATGTTCAATGTTGAAGAAACCATAATTTCATAACCATGCTATCATCATTAAGTTATTGCATAGTATTAGGGATTGTGCTATAACGAATGGGAAGTGTATATTTTAGAAATAGATTAGTCAGAAAGGTACAATTATGAAGAAATTAGGAATGGCATTAGCACTTGTTTTAGGTTTATGCGGAAGTGTAGGTTTGGTAGATGCGGGAAATAATGAAATAGCTTCTGAAAAAAAGATATGTGAAATAGAAAATTGTGAAAATAGTGAAGCGCATACCCATGAAGTATGTCAGGTGGCAGGCTGTAATGAAACAGGAAATCATGAACATGATGGAATGATCTATCATGGACACAGTACAGAAGATGGACATGCATACCATAAATGTGGAGTGGCTGGATGCACAAAAACAGGTGAGCATAGCCACAATAATTCAAACGACAGAAATGGTCATCATGGTGGACATCACTAAAACTATAAGGAAGGATGTAATACCTTTATTACAAAGGCTTAACGGAATAGAAGACCGGGAATGGCATTAGATAACGTGATGTAAAAATTGAGTGCTCTATATCAGTTCAAGTGGCTGATATAGGGCATTTTTGCATAAATTATGATAGATGAAGCAAAACAGCATAGACCGTAAGCATAGAACGGATATGTATGTATAAAAGGGATTTCCTTAGCATTTGAACTGAGAAAAGTTTGCTGGACATGGTAGTCTCATAGTGCTAAAATATGCTTAATATGATCTTATGCGTTGGAGGAAGATAGTATGAAAGAAAAGCTAAAGAATTTGAACATTCAAAAGAAACTGGGTACTGGATTCGGGACCACGATTACCATGTTTTTGGTAACGGTTGTGGTTTTTATTATAGGGATGGTGTATCTAGGTCTATTGATTGATAATTTTTATAATTACGCATATCCGTTGGCACAGAATACATTGGATTCGAGAATGGCAGTACAGGGGAGTGTTAAGTGTGTAGCGGTGTCTATGTTGACCGATGATCAGGCTACAATTGATAAATTCCAGGGGGATGCGGTAACCTATTTGGAAAGATTGGAAACAAATCTGGAAGAATTAGAGGCGTTATATGATGGAGATACCAGCCGCATTAAAGAAACACAAGGGTATGTAGAGCAGGCAATTGCATATTATGATGAGATTATGGAATTGCAGAATGCCGGTAAAAAAGAGGCGGCTCTGTCCAAGTATATGAATGAATTTGGTCCAATGATGACGAATGTCCAGAACAATTTTAACGCTATGGACGAAAATACAACCGAAATTGCGGATTCTACCTATCATAGTGGAAAACGTGTAAATGTGATTATTATGCTTGTTGCACTATTCATCAGCATTTCAGCATTGCTAATTACAATCAGGCTGGCAGGTATGATCACAGACGTTTTGACAAAACCAATTAATGAGCTTGAAGGCGCTGCAAAGGAAATGGCGGGAGGTAATCTGAACGCAGATATTACATATACAAGTGAGGATGAGTTGGGAAGTCTGGCAACATCCATGAATACTATGTGTCATAATGTAAATGAAATTGTTCATGATATTGATTATGTTTTAGCTGAGCTCTCAGACGGAAACTTTAGTGTTGATTCTAAATGTCCTGAGCAGTATGTTGGTGATTATACAACAGTTCTTTCTTCGATTCGTACTATCAGAGATACTTTGAATACTACATTAAAACAGATCAATGAATCTGCGGATCAGGTAGCATATGGTTCTGCACAGCTTGCTGAGGGTGCTCAATCACTTGCAGAAGGTGCCACAGATCAGGCCGGAGCAGTAGAAGAATTAACAGCTTCTATTATCGATGTAAATGCTATGTCAGACAGCAATGCGAAGGATGCAGAAGCGGCATATACAAAAGCCTCTGAGACTGGAACGGAAGCAGCAAAGAGCCAGAGTGAACTTGCTGAATTAACAGAAGCGATGAAGAATATTAATGATACCTCTCTGGAAATCCGAAATATTATTGCTTCTATTGAAGATATTGCATCACAGACCAATCTTCTTGCGTTAAATGCAGCTATCGAGGCGGCAAGAGCAGGTGAAGCCGGAAGAGGATTTGCAGTAGTGGCAGATCAGATTGGAAAACTTGCAGCAGATAGTGCTCAGGCGGCTGTAAATACCAGAGAATTAATTGGTAAGAGTATGGAAGAAATCGACCACGGAAATCGCATTACAGAAAAGACTGTACAGTCCATTAATTCTATTCTTGTGGACATGAGAGAATTTGCAGAGATTACCAAACAGGTAAGTGATACATCTCGTAATCAGGCAGACATGATTAAGCAGGTAGAAGCCGGCATTGAGCAGATTGCCAATGTGGTTCAAAATAACTCTGCGGCAGCAGAAGAAACTTCTGCAACAAGTCAGGAATTGTCCTCACAGGCAGATGTATTGAAACAGCAGGTAGAGCGTTTTAAATTAGCAGATTAGTACAAATAAAGGATTTATGGGGAGCTGCTTTTGGGCAGCTCCTTATTTCTCAGTGTTTAGCAGGATAAAATTAGGAGTTTGGAGATACATATGCAGGATATCTTACGTGGAACAGGTAGTATCATATTGTATTTTGTAATTGCGGCAGGATGTGCACTAGGCAGTCGAATTTTTATTAAAATACCAAATGAATTATTTCGAAAAATATTGCATGGTATTTTATTAGGTTCTTTGTTTATGTTTACTTTTGCCTATAGCGAATGGTGGATTTCTGCATTGGCAGCAGTTATTTTTGAAATAATTGTGTATCCTGTTTTGGCAGTTTTTGAGCGTTATAAGAATTACTCTGAACTAACTACGGAACGTAAAAAAGGAGAATTAAAGAGCAGCCTGCTTCTTGTTTTTACTATGTATGCCGTGGTGGTGGCAATTTGCTGGGGCTGGCTTGGGGACAAGTATCTGGCATTGGCAGCTATTTATGCATGGGGATTCGGTGATGCGGCAGCAGCATTGATCGGAAAGAAGTTTGGGAAGCATAAGATTAAGTGGAAATGCACGGATGGAAAGAAAAGTGTGGAAGGAAGTACGGCCATGTTTATTACCTCTGTAATCAGTGTTATGATTATTCTGAGTTGTAGAGGAAGTTTGAGTGTTACAGCTATGATTGTGGTTTCTTTTGTAACGGCAATGGTAAGTACATTAGCGGAGTTGTGTTCTAAAAATGGAAACGATACTGTCATCTGTCCCATGTCAGCTATGATTGTTCTGGTGCCTCTAGTGTATTTATTCGGAGGACTAAGTTGATAGAATAATTGAAATTGTGAAATGATTTAATATTTAAAGATAATGGGAAATTGGTAATGCTAACTGTTGAGTTGCAGAATGGAGAAAGTTATGAGTAATAAAAAATCAGGAAATCGTACGCTTTTATGGTCAGTTATTATGAGTTCACCGGGCCCTTTGGTAGTAGGGCTTGGTCTTATGGCAGGAAGGAGTTCCACCCAGATTGCGGATTTCGTGCGTAGAAGCTCGGAATTACTGGCTATTATTATGGCTTTTGTAACTTATAAAATAACAACCAAAGATGGTCAGGAAGATTTGGTGAAGAAACAAAAGATTGAAAGGTTTTCCAATCTTTTTGTCGGAGCTATGATGTGCCTTGGCGGTTCTATTATGTTAGTACTTGCTTTTTTATCAGAAAACGAAGATAAAGGGAATGTGATTCCGGGGCTAACGATTGCGGTACTTGGTGTGATTGCAAATACTATCTTTTGGCGTAAGTATACAAAATTAAATAAAGCAGAACCAAATCCCATATTAGCGGTTCAGGCTAGGCTTTATCGTGCAAAGAGTCTTGTGGATAGCTGTGTTACGATTGCGCTTCTTTCTGTGGTTATCGCACCGGGAACTATAGTTTCTTATTATCTGGATTTGATTGGTTCTGTGATTGTAGCAGTCTATCTTATTTTCTGTGGCGCGCAGACGATTCGGGAGAGAATGCAGGATAGATAAAATGAATAAAAGATTACATAAATGGCCCTCTGTTCAAATAAAACAGAGGGCTATTACAGTGTTTAATTCAGAACTTTTTCTAATTCCTCAATGATAATTTTTAAGGCTTTGATTCTGGCATATTTTTTGTCTACAGATTCCAAGACATGCCATGGAGCATAAGTGGTGCTTGTTTTTTGGAGCATTTCATCAATGGCTTCTTCATATAAATCCCATTTTTCACGGT
>CAZSBV010000019.1:0-11876 GCA_964605105.1 uncultured Lachnospiraceae bacterium
CCATAATAATAGGCTTTTTCTTCTTAGTTTTCTGCAAAAAATCCAAAAGCCCCTCTTCAGATTCCATGACTTCCTGAATAAAAACCTCCTCTTCCTCTTTTGCATACAAAAAGAAAGCTTTTATTTCACCCTGTTCTAACAGAACATAAATGTCTCCATTTTGAGCTTCGGATTCTTTTAACTGCATCTCATAATAAGAGGCATCTCTATGAACATAGATGTTGTAATGCTCTTTTAAATGTTGATTGGCAAACTCTGACAGAAGTTCCATAATAGGAAAATCAGGATATTGTTTTCGCATACTACTTACGCTAAATAAACCACTTAATTTACCACTGACTCTATATTCTGTGGAATTATTGTCTACGAACTCTGCTGCCCTCAGTTCATTTTTATTTCCGTTTTCCTTTTCTTCACCTGTCAATGCTTCTAAAAAAGCGTTCCCCCTTGCTTGCTCTTTCAGACTCCAAACATCTCTTTCGTAGATATACCGGAAATCAAAAGGCTCATAAATAGCAGGATTGGCAGGCATCAAAAAAGTAAACGGTTGCTTTTCCTGATACATTTCTTTAAAAGAATGCATAAGCAGCTCTCTCATATACCCTCTGTGCCGAGATTCTTTTCTGGTAGCAACACCTACAATATAAGAAATTTCTTTTTTATTCTCTCCAATTTGCAATGTATAAGGAGTTCGAAACATCATGGCATCGTAAGGCGCCTGCCCCAACACATAACCAATATTTTTTTCCACCTTATTTTCAAAATAATAATCTGTAAACTGAACGGAATCCTCATAAAAAACTTTCTCCCATAAAGGGCGGGTTGTTTTACAAATTTCTCCTTCAATCCTATTTATTATCATGAGTGTCCCTTTCTTTACTTGGAGCATCCACTACAGCCTTCACAACTGCGACCATCTACTCTCTGATTAAACAAATTTGTGGGGCTTTCCACCAAACAGATTGCCTGTGCAGAGATTCCTCTTCCTTCTCCGGTAAATCCCATGCCTTCTTCTGTGGTTGCCTTAACATTTACCTGCTCAATGTCAATTTTCAATGCCCTTGCAATGTTGGCACGCATGGTATCGATGTGCGGTCTCATTTTCGGCGCCTGGGCAATAATGGTAGCATCAATGTTTTCAATAAATAAACATTTTTCTTCCAGCATCACTCCTACCTGTTCCAATAATTTCAGGCTGTCAGCACCTTTCCATTTTTCATCCGTATCCGGAAAATGTTTTCCAATATCTCCCAAGGCTGCTGCTCCCAGCAAAGCATCCGAAATGGCATGCAAAAGCACATCCGCATCTGAATGTCCCAACAATCCCTTTTCATAAGGAATCTCTACTCCCCCGATGATTAACTTTCTATTTTCAACTAATTTGTGAACGTCATATCCCATTCCAACTCGCATAAGTTACCTCCTGTTTTAATAAAATTCTACGCTTATGTTAACACGAATCCCCAAACTCAACAACAAAAATACGGCAAAGTTTCTTACCATCACTTTTCTTGTCAAAAATATTGTTTCTTTTTTCTTTCCGTACTATAATTATTTTCAAAATATAAATTCTTAAAATAAACGGAGGATACCTATGTTTGAAGCAATTGAATATACCGTTACCAGCATTGACGGTGATTACGCACACTTACGCCGCGTAGATAACCCTGACGAAGATTTGAAGCTAGTGGCAAGAGCTCTGCTTCCCGATATGATTCGCGAAGGCTCTCACTTAAAATATGAAATGTTACAATATACATTACTAGACTAAAGGAGGACAACTCATGAATATTCCAAAAGACCCGGTCATGTTAGTTTCTTTTCTTAATTTAAAATTAAGAGACAATTACGCATCTTTCGATGCTTTATGCGAAGACTTAGAACTGGATAAGGAAGAGACCGCAAATATAGTGGCAACCATTGATTACCACTACATTCCGGAACAGAATCAGTTTTTATAATTGAGTACGAGGCTGTTACAACAGCCTCGTTTTACTATTTTCTCATCTTAGAACTTGTCAACAGACTGGCTATATACCCAAAGATCAAAGCAGCACTGCAGCCAACAGCACCTGCCTTAAATCCTCCCATAAAAAGCCCTAACAGTCCTTCCTGATCCACAGCTTCTTTGACCCCCTTCATTAGGACATTTCCAAATCCCAACAAAGGCACACTGGCTCCGGCTCCGGCAAATTCCTGAAAAGGTTCATAGATTCCAAGGAAACTTAAGACGGCTCCTGAACAGACCAAAAGAACCATAATTCTTCCGGGAAGCATTTTCGTCTTCTCCATTAAAACCTGCACCAATGCACAAATAATTCCACCTACAATAAAAGCTTTTACGTATTCCATCTAAGCCTCCAAATTTGATACTTTGCACTATTATAACAATGCCTTGTAATATTTACTGCTCCGGCTTTGTGTCCGTCCATAGAAAATCTTTTTTAACACAAAAGAAGATAGCAGCCCTTACAACTACTATCTCCTATCATTTCCTTTTTTATTCATTTTTTACCGGTAACTGCGCTAAAATAACTGCTGCAAATACCAGAATGCATCCCATCAACTGTCTGCTTGTTAATACCTCATGCAAAATCACCCAGCCTGCCAACACAGAAATTACCGATTCCAGACTTAAAATCAATGATGCAATGGTCGGTTTCATATTTTTTTGTCCTATAATTTGTAAAGTATACGCCACTCCACAAGACATGACTCCTGCATACAAAATAGGAACTGCCGCCTGAAAAATGGATGTCGTATCAGGATTTTCTTTCAAAATCGCAATGCTCATACATACGATTCCACTGAACCAGAACTGAATGCAGGATAACGCCACTCCATCTGCTTTCGGTGCAAAATAATCAATAATCAAAATATGAAATGTAAAACAAATGGCACAAATAAATACCAGAACGTCCCCATAATTGATGGAAAAGGACTCAGTCATGCACAGGAAATAAATTCCTATGGCCGCCAGAACCACTCCTATCCATACAATAGGGGCTACTTTTTTCTTCATAAAAATTCCCATAATTGGAACTAATACTATGTAAAGTGCTGTAATAAATCCTGCTTTTCCTACACTGGTATATAGCATTCCTGCCTGCTGAAAACTGGAAGCAATGCAAATGGCAATTCCACAACATAGCCCACCTATTAAGGTTGTTTTCCTATGTATTCTTTTTTCTTCCTCTGTCAAGCTTTGATAAGCATTGCTCTTTTGGTACTTCTTCTCTCTGAAAAAAGCAAAAGGCGTAAGTACCAGCCCACCTATCAGGAATCGACATCCATTAAAAGTAAATGGACCTACATAATCCATTCCCACACTTTGAGCCACAAATGCCACTCCCCAAATAAAAGCCGCAAGGAAAAGCAAAAATGCACTTCCCAATTCTTTATTTTTCATTTCGATATGCTCCTGCAATTTCTTCCGTAATCTGGCGAATGGACTTTTCTTCACAATCAATAATCAGATCCGCGTACTTTTCATAAAGTGGAACTCTTTCTTCATATAACTCTTTCAGTCCCCAGCCTTCTTTTAAAGCTACGCCCCTTTGCTGTAAATCTCCCAATCTGTCTGCGATAGACTCCAACGACAATTTTAAATAGACCACAAGACCAATTTCCTGTAAATGCTCCATGGCTTCTTTCCCATAAATTACACTGCCGCCGGTAGCAATAATAGACTTTGTTACGTTAAGCTCTGCGTTGGTCTTATTCTCAATTTCCAGGAAACCATCAAGTCCATGTTCTGTAATCAATTCGTGGAGCAGCTTTCCGGTATTCTCCTGAATTACTAAATCAGAATCCACGAACTTATGCCCCACTACTTTCGCCAATACAACTCCCACGGTACTTTTTCCCGCTCCGGGCATACCGATTAAAACTATGTTGTTTTTCATAAATTTCTCTGCTTTCCTAAACGATATTCTCTAATACTTATAAACGGATGAAATGTAACCATCTCACCCGTTACTAACTGTTTATAGAATTGGTTACTTATTCTCCTAAGTAACCGATCACTTCTACTTCACAAAGAACATTCTTTGGTAACTGTTTTACAGCCACACAGCTTCTTGCAGGTTTTTCTGTGAAGTACTGTTCATATACTTTATTAAATGCTGCAAAATCTGCCATATCTGCCAAAAAGCAAGTAGTCTTTACAACTTTTGTATAATCGATTCCTGCTTCTTCTAAAACAGCTCCGATATTTTTCATTACCTGAGTAGTCTGTGCTTCGATACCTTCTGCTTCCACTTCACCACTTGCAGGATTGATCGGAATCTGTCCTGATGCAAATAAAAATTTATCCACGATAATTGCCTGTGAATATGGTCCGATTGCTGCCGGTGCTTTGTCTGTTGCTAATTTTTTCATAATATGTTCTCCATTCTTAAATTTCATAATACTTACTGTACTTTACCATATTTTTCTTAAAAAGTGAAATGTTACTTTGTCTATTTACACTTCCGACTCTGCAAATTCTACTGTCACGTAGAATCCTCGTTCATTTTCAATAATCTTGCTTACCTTTCCTTCTCTGGATTTTAACCTTTCACGAAAGGGAATATTCCCTGACATCGCAAGAGAAGGGTCTATAGTATAATAATAGTTACTGGGAAGAAGCCCCTCTGTCACAGTAACCACATCTCCTTCTTTCAAGAGTCCGTGCCGTTCCATTTTAAATTCCATATTCCTCATCGTTTCTGCCTCCGTGTGTCTTACTATCTATATAATTAATTTATTTCATGCTATTTCGTATCTATATCAAGCAATTGTCCTGCGGACAGATAAAACAAACGATTCATGTCCTCCCACCCCTTTTCTACGATATCTGCTGTTATTCTCTGAAATCGCTTGATGTTACGAATGCTATTATTATATCCTTGTCTATAGCAGATAGCAAGATTAGTGGGAGCATTTTAAGCTCCCACCACTCTTACCTTTATACTCCTTCAATCACCACCGCATGAGCTATTCCCGGAACAGATTGTCCTTCATTAAAACTTACTTTACTAAGTAAAGCTCCTGTAGGCACAAATAAAATTCTCTTCCATTTTTTCTTTTCTAATTGTGTCAATAAATACGCCGACAACACACTGGCAGCACAGCCACAGCCGCTTCCACCGGCATGGGTATCCTGTGTTTTCTGATCAAAAATCTCAATTCCACAGTCCATATACTGCTCTGAAATATCAAATCCCTTCTGACTAAGAAGGTCAATCACTCCCTGCTTTCCTACATGTCCCAAATCTCCGGTCACAATCTTATCATAGTATTCCGGCTTACGGTTAAAGTCCTGTAAATGATTGAAAATCACATCTGCTGCAGCCGGAGCCATACACATCCCCATATTCATGGAATCTTTTAATCCAAAATCCACTATCCTTCCCGGCGTCACGCCTGTAATGACACCTCTGTCATTACCACTTTTTGTATCTGATAATAAAAATGCTCCACTACCGATAACGGTCCATGACGCAGAAAGAGGACGTTGATTCCCATACTCTAGCGGATAACGAAATTCCTTTTCCGCACTTGCAAAATGGCTGGAAGTCACACACATAACTTTGTCTGCTGCCCCCGCAGCAATCGTAATAGAACCCAAAGTAATGGATAATGCACTGGTAGAACAGGCACCGTAAAGCCCAAACAATGGTGTATTATATTCTGCAAGACCAAAGCTGGATGCAATACTTTGACCGAGTAAGTCACCTGCAAACATATAACGAATATCCTCGATTTTCATATTGCTTTTCTGCAAACACAACTGTACTGTTTCTTTTTGTAATGCACTTTCCGCCTCTTCCCAGCTGGTTGCACCAAACATGTCATCCGCACTAATCTTATCGAAGAGCTTCCCTAATGGTCCCTGCCCTTCTTTTTTACCAACAATAGAAGCAGAGCACTGAATCCAGATTGGACTTCCAAATTCAATGCTCTGCCTTCCTACCATTTTATTCCTATTAATCTTATCTTTACTTACATTGCCCTGATTATCTGTCTGTTTTCTCTGGTTTTCTTTATCCACGTTTTTACTCATATTTTCTTTCCTCTTTCCCACTTCTCAAATCTATATAAGTGCATCTTACGCTTTTTCAGATATATCACTTATATCTTCTCTTTGATAATGTGTGAAGTTTTACCGGAAAATATTCATATTACTAAGAAAAACCATTCCGAAATCAAGTATACTCTCCCTTGACACTTCTTTCCAGTTCTGTATAATCAGAATCGTGATTAAAATCTCTTGAAATGATCTTATATTAGGTAAATTTTATCTTATAAAAATAAGAAATCTAATGATAAAGGATATCAATAATTATGGAATTGAACTTATTAACTTACCTTATTGTCTGCCCGCTGCTATTCTTAGCAGGTTTTGTAGATGCCATTGGAGGAGGCGGCGGATTGATTTCTCTGCCGGCGTATCTTTTGGCAGGACTTCCGGTTCACCAGGCAATTGCAACTAATAAATTATCTTCCACATGCGGAACCACACTGGCTACTTTCCGTTTTATAAAAAATGGACTGGTAAATCTGAAATTTGCCATTCCTTCTGTCATTACAGCAGTAATCGGTTCCTCCATTGGCGCGAAACTTTCTCTTCTCGCTGACGAAGGTCTCATGGAACATCTTCTATTTATTATATTACCGATAGCCGCTTTTATCGTTTTGAACAAAAAATTATTTAAAGATAATAACGATGGAACTCTATCTTTAAATGCCAGAACCTATCTTGTATCTATTGTTGCTGCATTTATGATTGGTATGTACGATGGTTTCTACGGACCGGGAACAGGAACCTTCCTGATTATCGCTTTTACCGTATTAGGAAAAATGAGTGTTTCCACAGCCAATGCTCAGGCAAAGGTAATTAACCTGACCACGAATATTACTTCTTTAACTATTTTTCTCTTGAATGGTCAGGTCTTATTTTCTTTGGGAATTGCTGCTGCCATCTGCAATATGATTGGCGGCTACCTGGGTGCCGGACTTGTAATGCAAAAAGGAAGCAGGATTGTAAAGCCTACAATCCTGCTGGTGTTGTTTTTATTATTTCTGAAAATCCTTGGTGTTTTCTAAGTCTGTAAAAAAGAGTTTAATCTCTATTAAACACTTCTCTATCTAATGCACCTTCCTGATGACATACCACAGTTGTACATACTGCATCACCTGTAATATTTACCGCTGTTCTGAGCATATCCAGAATTCGGTCAATACCCATAATTAATGCAATACCTTCTGTCGGAAGTCCTACAGAAGTCAGTACCATAGCAAGCGTTACCAAACCTACACTTGGTACACCTGCTGTACCGATAGAAGCAATTGTCGCTGTTAATACTACCGTTGCCAGATTTCCTATTGTCAGATCAATTCCAAATGCCTGCGCAATAAATACTACCGCCACACCCTGCATAATGGAAGTCCCATCCATGTTAATGGTAGCTCCTAACGGAATCGTAAAGGAAGAAATCTGTTTGGAAACACCCATTTTCTTTGTCAATGTATCTATAGACATTGGAATGGTCGCATTACTGGTTGCTGTGGAAAAAGCAAATCCCATAACCGGAAGGAATTTCTTGATAAATTTCAATGGATTCAATCCTGTGAATATAAAAAGCATAATCTGATATACTCCAAAACACTGAATCAGTAATGCCAGAATTACACTTCCCATGTATTTTAACATTGGTAAGAAAGCTGAAAATCCCACTGTGGCAAAGGTTCTTGCAATCAGACAAAATACACCCAGAGGAGCCAGTTTCATAACCGTATTTGTCATTTCCATCATAACATCATTGAACTGACTGAAGAAATTAGCAACTACATCTGTCTTGTGTCCTAATTTTGCCAACATTACACCTACAAAAAGCGCAAATACAATAATAGGAAGCATATCTCCGTTTGCCATAGCGTTAACCGGATTTTTAGGAATAATGTTAAGTAAGGTATCTGCAATGGTTGGACTGGCTGCTGCTTCTGATACTTCAGCTACCTGAATCGCATCCATATCCAGCCCCAATCCCGGATTAATTGCATAAGCAGTTGCTAATGCAATACACACTGCCAATGCAGTGGTTGCAATATAGAAAAGAATAGTCTTTACACCTACTTTTCCCAGAGTTTTGGTATCTCCGATTGCCATACTTCCACAGACCAAGGAGCAAAATACCAAAGGGACTACCAGCATCTGCATCAGGCGGATAAATCCCTGTCCACAAACATAAAGAATACCTTCAATAATTACCGTATCTTTAAAATCGCTTGCCGGAACTGCATAATGAAGAATAATTCCAAATACTGCTCCCAATAGAAGAGAGATGAAAATTGTCGTGGAAAGCCCTAACTTTTTTTTCTTATTTTTCTCCATTATTCCATTCCTCCGTTTTCTACTAAATATTCTTTTAATACTGCCCGCCATTCTGCCGGTTCCTCAATCCCATTCAGACGAAGCATCATATTATCCAAAACAGAATAGGTTGCTCTGCCTGTTACCGGTTTTAAAGTCAATTTATCGGTATTATTAGTATATTCCAAAATTGCCTGTGCTAACTCATATCTGCTGCAACTTCCCTTACATACCGCATGATAAATTCCATATTCTTCATTATCGATAAAATGACAGATCAATTTTGCTAATTCTCTACTGCTGGTAGGAACTGCATACTGATTGTCTGCTACTTCCAACACTTCCTGTGTTCCTACTGCGCTCAACACCTTATCTACAAAATCTCTTCCGATTCCATAAATCCAGGAGCTTCTGATAATCGTAAACTGATTGTTTAACTGCATCAGGAACTTTTCTCCTGCTTCTTTTGACTTTCCATAAATGGTTTTCGGATGTGTTTCGTCAAACTCATTGTATGGTCTGTCAGACTGAAGATCAAAAACATCATCCGTAGAAATGTGAATTACTTTCGCACATACCTCCTGTGCTGCCAGTGCAATATTTCTTACTCCAAGAGCATTTACTTTATAAGCTTCATCCACATGAGCTTCACAATACTCTGCGTCAGATAATCCTGCACAGTTTATAATTACATCCGGTCTATTCACACGCACGTAACTTTTTACCTGCTGTAAATCTGTAATATCCACCTCATGGATATCCGTCGTCATAAGACGATATTCCATACAATCTAAAATTTCTGTTAATGCACTTCCCACATGTCCCTCAGAACCTGTAATCCATACTCTTTGCATCTCTTCTCCTCCTTGTTCCTTTTACCTCTCTAAGATAGGCTCTACATGTTTCCAGATTTCCTCTGCAATTTCCTCCGGCGACTTGGTTCCATCCACAATCAGGATATTCTCTTCTCCTCCAAGCAGATCGAATGCTTTTAAATAATTGGCACGTACCTTTTCTAATCTGGACTTCTTTTCAAATAATTCCGTGTGAAATCTGTTCTGTGTAATGCGTTCCATTGCCGTATCCGCATCAATATCAATAAAAATATTAATATCCGGACGCAGTACTTTAGCACTTTCTTCATTCGTCTTAATGACCCAGTCCATAGGAACATCTACACTATGATAAGCATAAGAAGAAAAATAATATCTGTCTGTAATAACGGAAATCCCATTTTCTACTTTTGCAGCAATACCATCTACTTCATTCAGCAAATGATCCAATCTATCCGCCGCAAACATAGCTGCAATTACACGGTTATCTGTCTTGATTCTGCCGGTCAGAATCTGGCGTGTCAAGGAACCGATTGGTCCACCGGAAGGTTCACAAGTCTGATAACAGCGGGTTCCCTTTTCTTTCATTTTTTCCGCAAGAAGCTGTATCTGTGTACTCTTTCCGCTTCCGTCTATTCCCTCAAATGCAATAAAAATACCTTTTCCCATATTCATTCTCCCATAATTTGCATAGCTATCGTCTATATTATCATATTTTTGATAAGTACGCAAACTACGATTTCCCACTGTACTTTTAAACACAAGAATAAAAGGATTAGTAAACTCTTCCAATTTACTAACCCTTTCTATCTTCACTCTATTTCACTATCTTTTCAAAATCACTTGCCGGATGCTTGCACCATGGACAAATAAAATCTTCCGGAATTTCTTCGCCTTCGTATTCATATCCACATACGGTACAGCGCCATACCGTCTTTCCGGTTTCTCCTGCTGCTACAGGTTTGGACTGTGGCTTGGGTTTAATATGCTCCTGATAGTAACTGTAAGTAGCCGATGGAGCATCACTTAATACTTCCATGTCTGTTACTTCTGCTATAAACATCGTATGAGTTCCAAGATCTACTGTAGTCTCTACTTTTGCAGAAATATAAGCATTGGTTCCCTGCGTCACATAATTAATTCCATTAGACGCTTTCTGAAAGCCTACCATACCTTCGAATTTATCTACATCTCTTCCTGTCTGGAAACCAAATCTTTCAAATAATCGGAAAGTTGCCTCTTCGCTGATTACAGAAATATTGAACAATCCGGTTTCCATAATGATATCATGTGTAAGGTTTGCTTTATTAACAGCAATACTGATTCTGTTCGGGCTGCTGGTCACCTGCGCTGCGGTATTGATAATACAGCCATTATGTTTCCCCTTTGTAAAACAAGATAAAACAAATAAACCATAAGTTAATTTATAAATAGCTTTATTGTTCATGGCACGCTCCTTTATTTTCTTTCTCATTTCTGATTTTCAGAAACTATTCCTTTGTATTTTTTGATAACTTTTCACTCAAAATAAATTAGTAATTTTCCTGTCTTACTTCAAAGTAGCTCTGTGGATGTGCACAAACAGGACAAAGTTCAGGTGCTGCTACTGCCATAACGATATGACCACAGTTGCGGCATTCCCACATAGTAACTCCGCTCTTTTCAAATACAGTTTTTGTTTCTACATTCTTAAGTAATGCACGATATCTTTCTTCATGATGTTTTTCGATAGCTGCCACACCACGGAATTTTGCTGCAAGTTCTACAAATCCTTCTTCTTCAGCTTCTTTTGCCATTCTGTCATACATATCTGTCCATTCAAAGCTTTCGCCTTCTGCTGCATGAAGAAGATTCTCTTCTGTTGTTCCTAATTCTCCTAATTCTTTGAACCACATTTTTGCATGTTCTTTTTCATTGTCAGCTGTTTTTAAAAATAAAGCTGCAATCTGTTCATAACCTGCTTTTTTTGCTACAGATGCAAAATAAGTATATTTGTTTCTAGCCTGAGATTCGCCTGCAAAAGCTTCCCATAAATTCTTTTCTGTTTTTGTTCCTGCGTATTTGTTAGCCATGTTCTCTTCTCCCTTTTCACTATAATTTCTTTTACCTTTTTCTCTAGGTTTTCTGTTTTATGCTTTCACATAAATATCAAAAAACAGTAATATTTCCTTTTGTTTTAAAAATAGGAATTATTACTGTTTTTATTATGCACTATTTTATGATTCTTTTCAAGCCATTTTCGTAAAATTTAAAATTATTTTTACCAAATCCTTCTTATCAAAATAACTTTAATATTACTCAGTCATCGTCTGGCTGCCTACCACCATGAACATATTACCGCCGGCTTTGATTTCAAATTCTGTCACTGCATCTTCTGCACTCATCTGTCCGAAGCCGTTTCCGCCTCTGCCGCCTTCCGGCATTTTTCCATTTTCCATTCCTTCCGGCATTTCAGGTTTTTCGCCTTCTTCCATTCCTTCCGGCATTTCAGGACGTTCTTCACTACCTGCTCCTCCCGGCATTGGGGAACGACCGCCACCTTTGCCACCTTCTGCCATCTGCGGTCTTTCGCCTTTTTCCATGTCCTCAAGGCTCTGACCCGGTGCTGTACTTTCCTCAACTGCTGTTTCTCCGCCTTCCGGTCTTTCCGGCATCTGGCCCGGTTCCATTCCTTCCGGCATTTCACC
>CAZSBV010000019.1:11976-15477 GCA_964605105.1 uncultured Lachnospiraceae bacterium
CCATTCCTTCCGGCATTTCACCGTCAGGTTTCATCATTCCGGCGCCTCCCATGCTGCCACTCATTTCTACAACACTTAACTGTTCTTCCCCTTTCCAGAGAGTATATGTTCCTTCTGTCAATTCAGGATTGGAAACAACTAAATAAGTAAAATCATTTGTCATGGAGAATGATGTACTTTCCTCACCTTTCTTAAGTGTGATTTCTTCGCCACCATTCACTTTATTCTGGAATGTAAACACTACATAATTCTGTTCACTTGCTGAAATCTGATCCAACATATTTCCGGTAGCTACTACGGTTCCCCCATTAATATGAATACCTTTATCAGAGTCGATACCGGCATCAGCGCTGATTGCACAGGCAGAAGCATTTACCACTCCACCATTAATTACCAGCCAGCCGTTGGAATCAATACCATCACCTTCTCCGGTACCTCCATCTACTACAATATTTAAATATCCTCCATTCACAGTTGTAACGGATACATTATCTTCATTGGTATTGATACCATCATTACCGGATACGATGTTGATCTGTCCTCCATTAATGGTCAAATGAAGTTCTGAATCCAAGCCTTCATTTTCTGCATTAATATTCAACATACCATCACCAATTTCTCCGCCATTTACATTCATACTCATCTTAGAGTAGAATGCTCCGTCATATTTATGAAGTTTTTTGCTGTCAACTACCTCTGTTCCGTCTTCACTTAATTCTACGGTTTTATAAATTTTTGCTACATAAGAGCCATTTACAGTATTTGCACTTCCATCTGCAATGATAACATTGGCTCCGGCAGCTGATGTATCCACATCTTTAGTTGCACTCTCTTCATCAGATGAGCAGCATTCGTATACATTATAGAAAATAACGCCCGGTGCTACGCTACAGGTAATATCCACATTATTTAAAACCAAAGTAACTACTGCCTCCGGATCATCTTCTGCATCCTCACCTAAATCTACCGCAATCTGACCTGCAGATAATGTTCCGCTTAAGACATAAGTACCCGGCTTTGTAATGTGAACTACCGTATGCTTATCGGCCTCTTCTTTGGAATGTGCCTCTTCCTCTGTACCTTCACCATAGGTAAAATCCTTACCTTCTTCATAATATACAATATCATTAGCTACATACACAGCCTCTTCTGTATTTGTTGTAACGGTATCACCGTCTACGGTAATTTCTGCATCGGATAACTCTATATAAGAAGCTCCCTCTATTTCAAGTTCTGAACTTTTTGCCTGTGTACCGTCCTGTACTTCATCCTGAATCTGTTCTGCAGAAGTTGTACTGCTCTGGTTTCCACATGCTGTCACAGATATTGCCAGTGTTAAACCAAGTAATAAACTTACCAGTCTTTTCTTCATTTCTACCTCCATCAAAATTTCTTTTTTGTTTCCTGAATATAAATTAATCCATTTATATTTTCTTAAGTATACTCAATTTGAATTTTATCTCAAGTATTCTTCCAATTATTTCACACACTTTTCACAAACGCGCAGACTAAAACAGGGGCTGTGAACAGCCCCTGCATTCTTATACTTGTGGTAATTTTGCCAATGCTCTATTAATTTCCTCATCACTTGGAATGTAATCACCCATAACGCCATCATTAAATTTCTGATAAGCATACATGTCAAAATAGCCTGTTCCTGTAAGACAGAATACAATATTTTTGCTTTCTCCGGTCTCTTTACACTTCATAGCTTCATCCATAGCTACTTTAATGGCATGGCTGCTTTCCGGAGCCGGTAAAATACCTTCCACCCTTGCAAAAGTCTGTGCCGCTTCAAATACTGCTGTCTGCTCTACGCTTCTGGCTTCCAGATAACCCTGATTGTATAACTCTGAAACAATGGTACTCATACCATGATAACGAAGTCCACCGGAATGGCTGGAGGATGGAATAAATCCACTTCCTAAGGTGTACATTTTCTGTAATGGACAAATCATACCTGTATCACAGAAATCATATGCATATTTTCCTCTGGTCAAAGAAGGACAAGAAGACGGCTCTACTGCAATTAATTTATAATCGGCTTCGCCTCTTAACATTTCTCCTGCAAATGGAGAAATAAATCCACCCAGATTAGATCCACCACCGGCACAACCGATGATCATGTCTGCTTTCACACCATATTTATCCAATGCAGCCTTAGTTTCCAGACCAATAATAGACTGATGTAATAATACCTGCGATAACACAGAACCTAATACGTAACGATAACCTTCCTGACTGGTAGCTGCTTCTACTGCTTCTGAAATGGCACAGCCTAAACTACCTGTAGTTCCCGGAAATTCTTCGTTAATCTTACGACCGATTGCTGTAGTCATGGACGGGGATGGTGTTACCTGTGCCCCATAAGTTCTCATCACTTCTCTACGGAAAGGTTTCTGTTCATAAGAACATTTTACCATGTATACCTGACAATCCAAATCCAAATAAGAACAAGCCATAGAAAGAGCTGTTCCCCACTGACCTGCACCGGTTTCTGTCGTTACGCCTTTCAAGCCTTCTTTTTTAGCATAATAAGCCTGTGCAATAGCAGAATTTAATTTGTGGCTTCCGGAAGTATTGTTTCCTTCAAATTTATAATAAATATGTGCAGGTGTCTGCAATTTTTCTTCCAGACAATAAGCACGTACCAATGGTGCAGGACGATACATGCGATAGAAATTCCAGATTTCTTCCGGAATATCAATATATGCTGTAGTATCATCTAATTCCTGTTTTGCCAGTTCTCTACAGAACACTTTGGATAATTCATCCAAAGTAATTGGCTGCATAGTCTCCGGATTTAACAATGGAGCAGGTTTCTGCTTCATATCTGCACGCACATTGTACCACTGACGAGGCATTTCATGTTCTTCTAAATAAATTTTATATGGGATTGTTTGATTACTCATATTCTTCTTGCATGACACATAAAATAAATGTATCTATGCACTCCTTTCTTTCAATGCTGCTTTATGACAGCATCATGATTCTCTTAATTATAATTATGAAAAGATCTCTGCGTCATTCACTTTTACACACTACATTGTTATAGCTTTAAAGTAACGACATTTCTATTTATTATAATCTTATTTCTGACAGAATCAACCCTTTTTTTGAAAAATAATTTAGGATTATCAAAATAATATTTATAATACGTCTAACCACCAAAAACAACTCTCTCTTACGCACCTAGCACAACTTGCACCAATATCATATAAACTGCGGTTCCGCCAATAATACTAATCAGCGTATTCCGTTTCCATAAATGCAGTAATACAACCGCTGCACAGGCAAGCAACTGAGCAGCACCGGCTCCGATACCTGCTGTGGTAATGCTACGCAGGCAATAAATCACCAGCATTCCCATAATGGCATAGGGCAATACTTTTCCTAAATATAAAATAATTTCAGGAGTTTCTCTCTTTCCTCCAAAAATAAAAAATGGTAAAAATCTAAGGGCAATGGTGACCATTGCCACCACTGCCACAATTAAAATAC
>CAZSBV010000020.1:0-15136 GCA_964605105.1 uncultured Lachnospiraceae bacterium
ATTCTCTGGGCAGTAAACACAATTGGGAAGAACAGCACAGATATCGCTACCCCTACTGCTAATTTCTTTATAATTCCTAATAACTTTTTCTTTTCAGTCAGTACAACCCAAAAAATGCACATAAAGATTTCCATAGCAAAAGCCGCCAGATAACCGGTTCTGGACAGAGTCAGGAACAGATACACATTCGCTATTCCCAATAAGCTTAATTCTTTCCAACATTCCTGCCATCTGCGTGTCTGATAGAATCTTACAAACAGTCGAACTACGATAGCGCACAACACCAGTGCGAGATAGTACCCTGTCATGGTCACGGTATGAAATCCCATTCCAAATCTATTGTGTCGGAAACGAAGATATGGTCTGTGCATTAAACAATAATACACCATATATACAAAATTTAAAATAATTCCATTGCAAAAAATCTGCATTAAATGAGTTCTTTTTTCCCAAAGCCAACAACGATAGTAAAAAACACCAAACATAATTGCTGCAATAATCGGCCAAGTTCTAGTATTCCGGAATACAATCATCAATGTTATGACCGCAACAAATAATCCTGTATACCAAATATTGAAAGAACCATTTACTTTTCTTTTCTTTAAGATTAACTGAATCAACGAAACCAATACCTGCAAAGCTACAAAACCTGCTACAAAAGTCATTTGTGCCTGCCATTTACTGGTTAATGCCTCTTCCCCTTCCAATCCTATATATGGTTTGTAACGTTGATATGCTACCACTGCTGCCGGAATCAAATAAACCAGATTCCAGATTTTAAGCCATTCTTCCTTTTTCAAAGTACAAAGGAATGCCATTCCTAACCAAATCAAAATCTTACAGGTTGCCCATATATGATGAACGGTATATAATCCATTCATATACTCGTAACAGGACCACAGTACTTTAGCGAAGCATACGGACATCGCCCACTGTGGAAGCTTATCTACTAATACTTCTTTTGTAATCAGTGGAGCATTTCCCATTCTCTTATAATTAATTCCAAAGAATAGGACTACAGCTGCAAGTATAATTCCAAGATAATAGAATCCATAGTTAATCACACCTACACCAAAGATTCTGCCTGGAAAAACCGCCAAAAGTGCCACAATTACCAAAAGACCTAAAATTGGATTTGCAATCCACTGAATCAGTCTCTGCACGGTAATTTCTTTATTCTTATGTTTCCACTTCTCTGAAAATAATTTGTCAACAACAACACAACAAACTTTCGCAAAAGCAAATAAAACTGCTCCCAAAACAGCGGTTATCCACCAGGAAAACGGTTCATTGTAAATGTAACGGATAATGATGTTTACGCCCGGAAGCTCATACCCGCCATAAAGCAACGTGCCATTGGCAAAAGAGGTCGATGTATTGGTATCTTCATATGCCAGATATAAGTCCTTAGTAAGACCTTCTACCGTGTAGTAATACTCCCAGCCCTCTTCCATTTCCATCTCAATCGGAATATGTATAAATCCCGGAAACTCAGCATCTTCATCTACCACATAAAAGGTTTCCCAAAGTTGCTGGTAAGCCCCATCATACACACGGAAAGTAATGGTCTCCGATTGCATATCATTCAGAACATATAAGTCTACAGCCTTTAAATTTGTCCCTTCCGCAATAAACATCTGTGTCCCATTATTGGCAACACTGATAGGACCGGATTCCTGAAGCTGTACCTCTTCGCTTTTGGACACCTCTATCTTTTGAATAACTCCCAAGGGCCATATCAACAAAAATACCATAACAGCAATCCCTATGATAATATATTGAATTCCCTGACTAACTCTTATCTTCTGATTCATTTCTACTCCGTTCGTTGTTTTCCTTTGAATTAACCTTATTTCTATTCTTGTTCTTATTGGACTTCATTCTATTTTCCTGCGTCTTAGTATCCTTAGTCCAATTTTCTTTTCTCCTATTTTCCTTCTTTTCTTCCTTGACAGGAATCAAGTCTCTTACCACAAACTGTGGGGCATTATTCATACAGATATACATTCTTCCAATATATTCTCCGATCAGCCCTAACATTAACATCAGCATACCACCTATAAACATAATAGCTGACATCAAAGAACTAAATCCCATAGGAACTGCCGGGTTAATAAACTTTTTAATAACCGTATAAATTCCATATAGAAAACCACAAATAGCAAATACAGAACCGCTAATAGTAGCAATTCTCAACGGTTTGGTGCTGAATGCAGTAAAACCATTGAACCACAAAGCCAATAATTTCCCTAAGGTATAACCTGACTGCCCTACTTCTCGTTCTCGATGATTTACCGGTACATTAGAAATCTTTTTCGTGGTTCTGAGTACCAGACCGATTACATAAGGATAGGCATTTTCATATTTTAACATTTCATTTACCACGAAACGTCTCGCCGCAAAATAACTGGAAACATATAAATCCTTTGGCTTTCCTAATAAGAACTGTGCCATTTTTTCATTGACAAAACTACCAAAATTACGGAAAAAGGAATGCTTTTTATGAGCATAGCTGGCATAGACCACATCATCACCGTTTTCTATTTTCTCCAGTAGTTTTCCAACTTCATTAGCCGGAGTTTGTCCATCGTCATCCAGACATACCAAAATATCGCCTGTCACCTGATGAAATCCCGCCATCAATGCTCCATGCTGTCCAAAGTTCTTTGCCAGATTCACACCACATATATTCTTATTTTCTTTACATAACTTCTCAATTACTTCAAAAGTATTATCCGGCGAACAGTCATTTACCAGAATAATCTCACAACTATATTTTCCCAATTCTTCTATGGTTTCTTGAATCTCATTTACTACTTTTGATATTGTCTGTGATGAGTTATAGCATGGTATTACAAAACTAACTTTCTTCTTCATTTTCCGACCTTTCACCAAGTCTAATTATTTTACTTTCGTTATGCTAAACAACCTAATTGTTACTTTAAATCTTTTGGATTAATCTTCCCCACCAAAATGACGTCTTTATACTCTCCATTAAGCATCACTTCGTCTTTTAAATATGCTTCTTTATCATAACCGTTTTTTTGAGTACTATAAAAGGATGCTTTATTATCTGCCAAAATTCTGGAATAAATTTTATGGAGATTTAACTCCTCAAAACCAAATGTGGTACATAATCCCATCATCTCGGTCCCGATTCCTTTTCCCTTCTCAATTTCCTCTCCAATAAACATTCCAAATTCAGCTTTTCGCCACTCCTTATCATAATCCCTAAAATACGCACATCCAATCGGTTTATCATCCTCTATTCTGTGCACAATGAACTGAAATCCTTTTCCCGAAAAAATCTCTTTTTCCAACCACTGTTTATGACCTTCCACCGTAAATGGCTTCTGGTAGATAAAGTATGGTCTTACCGATTCACTATTTCTCCAGCGGATAATATTATTGGTATCTTCTTCCGAATCTGTAATCGGACGAAGATATACCTGCTTTCCTACGATTCTTTTATTTGGATCTAACATTTGATTCTCCTTATTTTCTCTAACTTTACCGCTAATTACACGCTTCCTTATTTTTTCTTGCCGATTCTTATAGTAGTATCCTTTTGTTCTACTATCTTGTATACCATAAAAGGATTCTCTCCTTCCCCTACGGTCTCCTGCAATTCTAACGTAACCTTTTTATTTTGGGACTCATAAAAATCTTCCACAAAAGTAACGTCACGATCACTTTCTGCCACAAAATAGAAATTCTCTGTAAGAAGTGCATCCGCAATGGACATTACTCCACTAGAAGCCGCTTCAGCGTCCGTAGCACCCTCTTCTCCAGATGTCAGTTCTTCACCGGAAACTGCGGTCACATACTTAGCTCTTGCCTCTTCCTGTAAAGGACTGTTGCAAATCCATCCTCCCAAAAGGTCGTAGTTTTTCTGATTGTTATCTACATCCTTAAATATTTTTTCCATAAAACTAATGGTAGAATAAACATCCAGATAATAATAGTTTTCCGGATTTGCTTTGGCATAATCATCCCATAGATTCTGCTTTTCCAATTTCTCTTCTCTTTGGATCTGCTCCGCTTTCACTTCCATATATCCGAAAGGCAGGCTGACAATGGCAACTGCCGCCAATACTCCGGCTGCTACCATACGATAATATTTTTCTACATTCCATAACGGTCTGTCGTAAAGTTCTTTTACCAGCAATGCTAATAAACATAAAAATTCTATCATATACAAAGGATGGGTAATTCTATCTACTGCTCTTTGTACAAAAATCAAATAAAACCACGGAATGCAACGCATCACAAAAAGAAGAAGCAATTTCCATATATATTTTTTTTCTTTTTGTACTACAGCCAGCCCGATTACCAAGCCATACCCAATCAGAACAAAATAGTTATACGGAGCATCCCCGAAAGAAAAGCAACGTTCTACTATTTCCAAAAGAGTATATTTCACACGTACTGCCACACTGCCAAGCATTCTAGGTCTTTCACCATAAGAAGCTATGGTCTTTAAAGTATTCTCATTTATAGTCTCATCTAAACCGAAGTTATAATTATCAATCAAACGATATTGCATCTCGCTAATACCATTTTCTTCGTAAAAACCTTTTTGTTCTTCGTAATTTGGATACCAGGTATAATCATAGACATCCGTTCTGGCATCAAAAAATCCCCGATATTGCTGCCACTCTGCACCCTGGTAAGCAAAATAATCCCCCGCCAAAGACAGTCCCAAACCTACGATCATTGCTACAACAAAACCTATGTATTTGCAAACATTTGCTTTGGCTAATGCATGTTTCCAAGTTGGTTTCTTTTCAATATCTGTATAAGTATTTTTTTCCACTTCTGCGCTTTCTGCCCAATGCCAGATTCCCACAGCTGCTATAAAAGGACTCGTAAGCAGCAACATTTCACTTCTGATATTAAATGCAAGCCATACAAGTAATAATGCCGGAAGATTTTTCTTCCAGAACGCTCCTATACTACTATCTGCCGGAGTTGTATAGAACCAAAAACAGGCTGTCCCGGCTAATACGCCACAAACAACCGAATACTGCACATATACCAATTCCCACAACATCAGAGATAGAAAAACCAAAATCATAAGAACAGTGGTTACTATTTTCACTCTTGTATTCTTAAAAAATCCCTGCATTCGATAAGTAATCATTGCAAAGCAGATTCCAAAACAAACACACAAAAAAATTCCAAAGATCGGAAGCCTGGGCAGCCAGGCATACAAACAACCAAGCAACATTCCTATGGGATATAACATCTGATTGGTATGTCCATCCGGTGTTCCGGTATACGCTCCTGCCAAAATATCCTTAATGGCCATATCATCATTTAAATCATAAAAGAAATCAAAGCAATATGCGCCAATCACATAAACTCCCAGTACCACCAGAAGCGATAAAACGATATTATTCACTTTTTCCTGTGTATTGCTGTTTATCATGCGGTATCCCTTTCTTTTTATCTTGAAGCATAAAATTCTTTTACTGCGTTACTGATATCATCCACTTCTTCCAGACTCAGGCTATAATACATTGGCAGTCTCACCAGACGTTCACTTTCCTTGGTGGTATATTCGTCCACTCCGTGGAAACGGCCAAATTTTAACCCTGCCGGTGCACTATGAAGAGGAATATAATGAAATACGGTCAAAATATCCTTCTCTTTCATAAAATCAATAAATTCTGTTCTTTCTTCCAGATCTTTTGCTTTCAGATAGAACATATGGGCATTATGAACACAAGCTTCCGGAATCGTCGGTAAAGTAATTTTCCCCGACTCTTCTAACCCTTTGAGGTTTTCATAATAACGATTCCAACAAGCCAGTCTTTTCTCATTGATTTCCTCTGCCATTTCCAATTGCGCCCAGAGATAAGCTGCATTCATATCACTTGGCAGATAACTGGAACCATAATTGACCCATGTATATTTATCAATCTGTCCACGGAAAAATTTACTTCGATTGGTTCCTTTTTCCCTTAAAATCTCTGCTTCTTCAATATATTTTTCATCCTGTATGAGAATAGCTCCGCCTTCTCCCATACTATAATTCTTAGTTTCATGGAAACTAAAACATCCAAAATCACCAATGGCACCTAATGCTTTACCTTTGTAGGTTGACATAACACCTTGCGCAGCATCTTCAATGACCCAGAGGTTATGTTTCTTTGCAATATCCATAATGGTATCCATTTCACAGGCTACGCCTGCATAATGTACCGGAACAATTCCTACCGTCTTTTCTGTAATTGCCGCCTCTATCTTTGTTTCATCAATATTCATGGTATCCGGACGGATATCCACAAAGACCGGCACTGCTCCTCGAAGAACAAAAGCATCTGCTGTGGATACAAAGGTAAAGGAAGGCATGATTACTTCGTCCCCCGGCTTAACATCTGCCAAAAGGGCTGCTAATTCTGTTGCATGAGTACAGGAGGTCGTAAGCAGAGCTTTCTTCGTCCCTGTTTTTTCTTCTATCCACTGATTACATTTCTTGGTAAACTGACCATCACCACAGATTTTCTGGGCATCTACAGCTTCTTTTATATATTCCATTTCGTTCCCTGTAAAGGGCGGTACATTAAAGCAAATCATCTTTCTACTCCTGACTTTTTCGGACTTATATGTCCCTCATACACTTTTTTATTTTTATGTCCTTTATAACCACAATTATTTTAACAATTCCTTCTGTGTTACATAAACTCCATAAGTTCCATTATTATAGATATTCACATATTCATTACTGTTTAAAAAAGAGATTAAATATTCTTTTTTCTGTATACTTTGCTCTCCGCCTGTACTAACATTCCGGATAATTACCATGGGAGCTTTTTCTAATTCTTCCAAATCCTGTACAAAGGTCTCATAATGATACGATGCCAGATCCGGCCAGGAAGTTCCAATGGCAAAAGGCATATCCAAAAGGAAGCTTAAGCCCGGACAATCCCCATAAAGAACAATTTCCTGCTGACTCAGTTCCTTTTCTTCTAAATACTGTAGTAATGCCTGTAGTGCTTCTCCATTTCCTTCCGTAGTCCGCATTCCTGCCAGCACTCTTGGTTCTTCAAACTGATACGTTCTTTTTGTCCCATCCATACCGTCACGAAATACAAATTGACTATGAAATCCTGCACTCTGAATCATGATAGCCGCCCAAAGCATTACCAACATGGCTTTCCATGGAAAGGTAATCTGCGCAATCATTCCTATTCCTGCTTTACGTCGGAATATCTTAACATAAGTATAAAATGCAAACGGCATTGTTACAAACAAATTGTTCAAATTCTGGAAAGTATAGTTATTACTTCCCAAAGGAGTTACTAAGGTAATGACTATCACCATCACTGCCCACAATTTTTCTTCCAAAGAATTCTTTCCGGAAACCAGCATATAAATAGCAGCTATCCAGATTAAATATAAGCCAATCATGCCCCATTCATACATGCTGGAATAGTCTTCATAGTATCGGAAACTGAACATTCCTCTTCCCCAAAGGAAGCGAAGAAGAATCAACATTCCAGCCATATAAGCTATTTTTTTCCATGTTTCCAGCTTTCCCTTGAAACAGAAAAACATAGCCATACCCATGGCAATTCCAAATATAATTAAAAGCACCCATTTCGAGGTTCTCTTATAAGCATCTACCACACTCATGATCATAGACCAGATGGAATAGGTTTCATCCGCACTTCCTACACTGCCCAGTCCCAAAATCATATCCGTAATTCCGGAAAATCCAAACTGACAAATCACGCCTGCCAAGGGAACTGCAACTCCCACAAGATATCCAATCAGGCATTTCATTGTTTTTTCAATTATTACATTTATTTTCTGACGTTTGCTTGCCAGATAATACCACAAGCCTACAATCAGCGCCATTTCTGTCAGGTTAGGAATACGAACAAATACATTCAGCCCCAAAGCCACTCCTGCCAAAATCAGCAGTTTATCCTTTTCCTCCACTAATCCCTGATATAAAAGAATGGCTCCCAGAGTGAACAGAAAATAAGATAAATAATTATATAAAATACCCGTAGGAATCCAGCAGAATCCTATGGCAATCATTTCTCCCACAAAGGCGATCCAAGCCGGCATCCATTTACGAAACATAAAATATACCAATAACACGGTTCCACTAATTAAAAATGTAGCATATATTTTCATTCCTAAAAGAGTCGTACCAAAAGGCAGCTTCGTTAACAGCCAGCCGACCACATTGGAAACATAGGTAGATACCACCCACATTCCTTCCATGCGTTCAAAAAATAAGAAGTTACTAAAACTATAGGTAGAATCCGATACATCCACTCCCTGATTTACCGTTAAAAAAGGATACAAAAACAAAATTACAGGAAAAATGTATTTCGTAATCACTTCATAATATTGATGATATATTTTCTTTAATTGTTTCATGTAACCTCCTGTTTTAATATATTTTGTACTATTTAAGCATAAATTCCATGTAATTCACTTATCCTGGTTATTTACTTTTGCAGCCTTTCCTGCAAAAACCTTCTTCCACAATCTTGTTATAACTTTAAAAATACAATCTCTGACAAAATCCACTGCAATCCCTGCAACAAACACTGCAATTACCGTGATGATCATATGTGGGAAGATCTCCCATCCATCTCTTACATGTTCAATCCCGGCCCAAAACTGCCACTTAGTACGTACTGCCAGATTTTCATGTAGCAAATATACGCCTAAAGTATATGATGAAATTTTGCAAATAACATCCGAAGTCTTCCCTTGCGGTATTCTAATAAATTTAAATGCATAGAATAATGCTATTGCAGCAATTAAAACCAACAAATGATTATAACAATATGCCATGTCCATCATATAGACAAAAGGCAGACCTTTGCGGCTCAATACACCGCATACCACACTAATGCCCCAGATTCCGAGGACTGCTGCAAAATACACCGCAAATGCTCTTGCTTTTCTGTCAAAGAATGGAATTCCATACATACGAATATAGGCCGCAATCATAAACAAACACAGGAACCATCCAAAATCATATCCATATCGATCGGTGGGAATATAAATCGGTATGACAGTTTTGGGAATGGAAAATATCAGCAACAAACCGGCAATTACCAGTTGGTGTTGTTTTTGCGTCATGTGTTTTACACCTGCACTTAAAACAGGTACAAACAAATACAAGACTACATAAGCAGTAATGAACCAATAATGCTCCATCTGCACCGGAAGCAACACATTAATCCAGTCATATAATCCCCACTGTTCCACTTCGCCTACGCCTAAACCCAGGCAAACCAGTGGCACGCCTACAGAATAAAATAAAGTCTGTAGCCAGATACTTACCAAGCGTGAAATCTTCCATTTTGCTTCCAAAAGAAAATATCCGCTAATCAACACATAGACATTGATGGTGACGATACACATCGCTTTTACAAGCCAAAGTACAACGTTTACTGTGCTGGTATTATCCACCAGCGAAACCGCAGCCTGACCTTTGACAAGGTAGTGCAGCACCACTACCATAAGCATGGCAACTATTCTCAATAATTCTATATTCGCCTGACGTGCTTTTTGCTTCATAATCTCCTGCCTTGTTTTACTTTAAAAGTTCTATACTAATATTTTTACTTTGTATATCATTTCTTTATGTCTTATTTTACCAGTATCATTCTTCCTGAGTTTATTTCTTCGCTTTCTCTTTCTTAAAAATCCAAAGTTTACTTAAGAAATAATTAGATACGATAACCACAAACTGTCCTACCAGTTTGGAAATCATATTGTTGATAGTCAACAAATCAATCATAACAAACAAGATTGCATTTTCCAGAACTAAAGTCAGTAATCTTGCTGTTACAAAATCCTTAAATTCATTAAAAATATCCTTAAATCCTTTGACTTTACTCTGAAAAACAAAGGTTCTGTTTGTAAAATAAGTAAAAATAACACAAATGATCCAGGATAAAATATTCGCTATCTGTTCATAAATATCCATGACATTCGCAAACAGATAAAACAATATCATGCTAAGTAAAAATGCAACACCGCCCCAGAACAGATAATCAATTGCTTCTTTATACTTTTTATAAATCTTTATGATAAATTCCATATTTTCCTCTTTCTTTTCCTTGGTATCTCTTTTCAGCTTATCTTTGCATCCAAGTTACCTTCCAGGTTCCTCACAGAAACTAACGTTCTCTGGACACCTTACCATTTTCCACACGATATACAATGTCACATTTTTCGATTGTCTGAAGTCTGTGAGCAATGATAATTAAAGTTTTCTTACCATGAAGTCTGTTGATCGATTCCATAATCGCTGCTTCTGTATCGTTGTCCAATGCCGAAGTAGCTTCATCCAATACCAATACTTCCGGATCTTCAAACAACGCTCTTGCAATACCGATACGCTGTCTCTGTCCACCGGATAAACGAATGCCTCGTTCTCCGATTCCCGTATCCAGACCTTCCGGCAGACTACGAACAAATTCATCCAACTGGGCTTCTTTTAAGACTGCCCATACTCTTTCATCATCAATATCTTCATCCGCAATACCAAACGCCACATTCTTACGAATCGTGGAATCAATCATAAAGATAGTCTGCGGAATATAACCGATGTTTTTCAGCCATTCTTCATAATGTTCCTTCACGTCTACACCATCTGCGCAAATTTTTCCGGTCTGCAATTCCAAAAGTCCCAGCAAAATATCCACAACGGTTGTTTTTCCGGAACCGGAACTACCTACAATACCTACTGCGGAACCAATCGGAATTTCCATATCTGCATGATCAAAAATCAACTGCTCACTATTAGGATATTTGTAAGTAATATCTTCCAGTTTGATTGCTTTTTTAATATCCAGCTTTTCAACTACTCTTTTCTGAGTGTAAACCTCAGCATCATATTCAATGCTGTCATCATTGATTTCATCCTGTAAATTATCACTTACACCCATGAAGAAAGGTTCAAAATAGGAAATATTATTCAAATGATTATTCATTCGATTAGCACTAGGAATCAAACGCATGGCCGCCAGACCGAAAGTTGTCAACTGCGGAAGCATTTCTGTTACTGTTGCTCCCTGTAACATTACAATCAACATATAAAATACCAGACCTGCGATACAAACCGTTTCAATTAAAAGCCTTGGTGTTGAATTGAACAGATTATACTTTTGTACCGCATGTACATATCCATAACCACATTTTGCATATTCATTGATAAAATACTGTTCTTTGTTGGCAATCTTGATTTCCTTGATTCCCATAACAGACTGTTCAATCCATTTGAACAATCCACTGTAGTAATCCTGATTCTGCTGTCCGGCTTTTACAAGAATCGGCTTTAATACCACTTTGATCAAGACAAGTACGCCAACCAGTAATGCAGCCACTACCATGATCATCTTAGCATCTACCACCAGAAGAACTGCCACCAGACAAACAAATACGACGATTTCACTAATTAACTGCAATACATTTAAGATCAAGCCATACATGTTGTTTACATCAGAAGTAATACTTCTCTGAATCACAGCTGTATCAGCATTCAAATAGTATTCATAAGGACGTTTCATAAAATTGATCATCATACGTCTGGAAGTTGCAAACTGATTTGTATATACAAATTTCAGCTGTACTACATTCTGTAAAAACAGGAACAAATTCTTCAGTACAAAAGCACCGATAAGAGCCAGCATCATTATAATTGTAAATTGTGTCACACTGCTTAACCCCAGTCCGTTATAAATTGCCGCAAGCAATTCATTCGTCTCGATAGCTTGAGGGTCTATCAGAACACTGACTACCGGAATGACAACCGAAATACTCAAACTTTCCAACACACCGCCAATCAGCATAAGAAATACAATTAAAATCATTTTTCTCTTCTGCTTTCCATCTAAAAGCAGATTCATCTTTTTAAATATCTTAACCATTCTTTTTTTCCTCTGTTTTTAAATATAGTCCGACACATTATTTTACCATATATACATAGGAAAAGACAAACCCCAAATTACATTTCCGGTTACTTTTGATTTCAAATCATAGTAACCTTTCACATTTTGCAAGAGTTTGTCTTTTTGCTTTCATTTTTATTTTACCTGACCACTTTTTCGCCATTTTGCAAGTTTTTTTGCATTTTATGTGTCAATATTGTTTTTATCCAAGAACAATCATATATATTGCAATTACAAATTTCAAATTGCCATTTGGCAATATATGGAAATTAATTTTAAACTTAATTTATTCTTACTAAATATACTCATTCTGTCTATGAATTTCCGGTGCTTCATAGTGGTCCAGAAAATCTCTTCCCAGAAAAAACACTTCATCAGCACAGGTTATGGCATCCGTTACCGTAAGAACAGAGATTACTTTATTCCATCGGATGCCCGGAATAAAGTTCATGACCTCCATCGGAAATTTCCCCTGAATTACCATTTGATTCGGAAACTTTTCTTCATAGTTTAACACATCTCTTGGATGAGGTTTTATAAAGACATCTGCATTTTTTCCATATTGTTCTACAATATCTTTAAAAATCCGCTCTCTGGTTTCTAAATCACACAAGGGTTCTGAAAGCACTAAAACTTTCTCCTTTTCCGGCGAAGCCTTTGCCAACTGTTCTAATAATGTATTTGGATTTTCCATAAAGATAGAAATTATCATTAACTTATCTTCTTCTTTTATATTCTCTACCAATTCCGCTCTGGATTTTTCAATATATTTTGGACAAGGATAGGGAAGACAGGCAATATTATTTACCTCCATATCGATACAATATTTTGCATAACCATTTTGAATAAAAATTAAATTCCAGGCTGCGAATTTAGCTTTTAATTCAAAATGCCCCCTATTATCATATCTGGCAGTATCGTAATGCATGATACAATTCAGACCGTCTTCCAAAGCATGGTAGTAAATCTTTTTATAAGATAAATAATATCCGATTGGATCTGAATCACAAAAAACATAGATATCTTTGTATTCTTTAAAATCTACCGGAACAAAGGGCTCCTGTAATTTTCCAAGCATCTTAGTAAATTTCATTCTGGATATCATGTTCAGAATCAGATTTCCTTTGTCTACATGGTATTTCTTCAACTCCGGGAAGAAACTCTCTTCCTTCTCATCAAATTCTACAACATCCTCAAAAAGACCGGAAGCAAGAGCTCTTTCTTTTAAATTTCCAAAATCATTGGACATCTTGCTAAGGACCAAAGTTGCTCCGCCTCGCTTTTCCACCGGAAGATTGCATTCTTTTAAAATTGTCACATAAACATGATAAAAGGTGTGACACACATAAATTCTTTCTTTTCGAGCCATATTATCTCCTTAAAGCAGCGCCGCAATCCTTGCAGCTCCCCGCCCATCAATTACTTTCTGCATTTCCTCGGAACACCTCTTTCGAAGCTGTGGATTCTCATATTTTTCATACAATCGATAAATATTGCCATACACATCATCTGTTCTTACATCTCCAGCATACGAAATCAAACCGTCTTTATCAAACTGCTGCACATTTTTCAATTGATTATCCGCAAAAGAATAGGAAATTGCAGGTGTTCCTTTGGCACTAAGTTCATAAAGGGTAGTCCCCCCCGCTGAAATTGCCAAATCTGCTTTTTCCATAAACTCTTCCAAATTGCTTACATTTTGGTAGAAATGAAGATTTTCATAGTCTGAAAATCTCTCCTTCAAGCTGGAAAAATCAGGATAAAAAGCGCCGCAAATAATGTCCGCCTGAACCTTTTCACTTCCTTTAAACAGATCCGCAATGTTTTCTATCATGTGGTAATTATCACTGCCTCCGGAAAGAATCATAATATTTTCTATTCTTTCTCTTATCTGTTTTGGTCTGCAATTCTGAAATACTTTTCGGATAGGCATATAGGAAGTACCTAAGTAAAATCTCGTACTTCTCCTATAATTTTCATAAGACAACTGTGAATAATAGTTAGCATAACAAATCACATTGCTGACCGGATATTCGAAAGCATCCAAATCATCCAGATAAAAAACTTGCGTATGCTCTTCCAACGTTCGCAAATAATTTTCCGTCACTTGATAACTATCCACCAATAATTTAGAAATTCCATTCTTCTGAATCCATGGAATCAAAACCTCCAGTTCTTCTTCCATGTTATTCCAATCGGTATGAAGCACTATAGGCTCATATCCACGTTTTTTCAATATTTCTACCGGTTTCTCATCTGCTGTGATAAAAATCGTCTCTTTTCCCTGCTCTCTTGCTGCATCTGCAATAGAAAGACAACGCATCACGTGTCCCGTGGCAATGACTTCATTCATATCTGCACGTATATATACTTTATCGGTATTGTTTTCTGTAAACATAAATTTCTTCTCTTTTTTCTTCTTCAAATCCAAGACTCTTAAAAAGTTTCTGAGAGGCTGCATTATGAGGTAAAACTTCTGCTGTTAATGTAGAAATGGCAAACACCTCCGCTAACGTTTCTGCCTGTTCCAACAACAGCCTTCCCAGACCTTTTCCGCGAAACTCTGCACCAAGGCCATAACTGATCTCAGCCGACGAGCCTTCCAAATCCAATCGTAACTGTCCTACCGGTGTTCCATCCACATCCATAATAAAAAGTTGACGATTGGGATTTTCTATTACCTTTTCCAACCATTTTAGATGCTCTTCCATCGTAACGCCCCGTTTACTGATGGAATTTTCTATTGTTGCTTTATCATTTTTCCATTGAAAAAGAAGTTCGGCATCCTCTATGGATGCCCTTCTTAAAACAATATTTTCTTCTATTCTCATATTATTCTGCCTTCAATCAATACATTTTCTATTTCAGAAAGTATACAAATTTATTCATAACTATTTTTCTATTCCTCAAAAAATAGTTTTAATTTATATTTCTTTCTCTCCCAACAGTGATTGTTTGATCGGAGTTCCGCGTTTAATATCCTTTAACGCCACCTGTCCAAGAATTTCTTCGTAGAATTTTGGTTCCAGACCATAGCCCGGACGAATAATCCTTACATTTTTCTCTGTAATTTCTTCTCCTGCTTTGATATCTTCCACACAGAAAATAGAACGACGGAATACTACATTGCTGGATTCCTGCTCCGTTGGTCCATAACTTACTTTACCAATGGCTTTTTCTGCCTGACGGATGTCCTTTACCAT
>CAZSBV010000021.1:0-14769 GCA_964605105.1 uncultured Lachnospiraceae bacterium
ATTCCATTTTCTTTCCTAATTTTTTCTGTAAATCACGAATCATTCGTGGGAATTTGTTTACAACGCTTTCAATTGGAACCATTCGAACTTTCATAACAGATTCATGAAGGTTTGTTGTAACGCTTTCCAAATATTCAATATGTTCATTAACCCCAACAGTTACAGCACCTTCTGCATTAGTTGCAGATACCAGAGAGTTCTTTGCAATGATCAACTCACTTACAAGGTTCATAAGAACATCAAGTTTTTCGATATCTACTCGAACGGTTCTGTTAACTACAGGTTTACCTTTTTTCTCCCCTGCTGCAGTTGCGGTTGCTTTTGTTTCTTTTTTCGCTGCCGATGCTTCCTGTACTACAGGAGCTGCTGTTTCTTCTTTAACCTCTTCCTTAACTTCCACCGGTTCTTCATATGTAGGTGCATCCATAAGGCTTCCTACAACTTCATGAATTTCAGACACATAGCTTGCTGCATCAATTGCTTTCTTAGCATCGCAATCTGCAACCATAATAATACTGAATTCATATTCAAATTTTTCATCTTCAATATCCTGAGCTGATGGATTGGAAACAATAACTTCTCCCAAATCTTCCAACGCTTTAAATACCAAAAATGCTCTTGCGGCTTTCAAAATACAGCTTTCCTGCACATAAACAGTAAGACCGATAATGTTTTTGCCCTGTTTTGCTGCTTCTGAAAGAACATGATTCTCAGCTTCTCCTAATGGAATATCTCTCCATTTTTCTTTAGAGCTGTCGGATGTTGTCGCTGCCGCTTTTACTTCTTCCTTTTTATCTTCAGCTTTTCCGGTATTTCCGGTAAGCATAGCATTCAAATCTTTAATAAGGATTTCGTTGTCATTAGTGCCTTCATCTCCGCTTTCCTGAATATTGGAAAGATATTCATCTAAAGCGTCCAGACACTGGAACAAACAGTCAATCATAGAAGCATTTACTTTAATATGTCCATTTCTAACTTCTGAGAAAACATTTTCCATATCATGAGTTAAATTCTGCATTCTCTTATAACCCATGGTTCCTGCCATACCTTTTAAAGAATGTGCTGCACGGAACACTTCATTAATAGTGTCCATGTTTTCCGGATTCTGCTCCAATTCCAAAATCTGTGTATTCAGACTCTGTAAATGTTCCTTTGTTTCATCAATAAAAATCTCGAGATACTGACTTACATCCATACTAATTTACCCCCACGCGTAAAATAATTTCCTGTGCAACCTGATCCAGAGCCACAACCTGATTTGATAATCCTGCCCTTTTAACACTTCTTGGCATTCCATATACGATACAGCTTTGTTCATCCTGGGAAATAACATGCACTTTTTTCTTACTCTTCAGATTTGTAATTCCTTCGGTTCCATCAGCACCCATTCCTGTCAGAACCACACATACGATCTCATCATATTTACTATTTACAAGAGATTCATACATATAGTTCGCACAAGGTTTTACTCCTTCTCTGGAAGGTTCGTCCGTATAATGAATCACAGATTTTCCCTGTTTTTCCACTACGTTCAGATGTTTTCCTCCCTGTGCTATGTAAACCCATCCTTTTTTTACTTCTTCGCCTTCTTCAGCTTCTTTTACATGCATAGAACTTAAGGAATCTAATCTTTCTGCCATAGATTTTGTAAATCCGGTCGGCATATGCTGTACAAGAACTACAGGTGCATCCAAGTTTTCAGGCAATCTTGGAATAACAGACTGTAAGGACTTTGGTCCTCCTGTGGAACTGGCAATGGCAACAATTTGTTTGCCTGCACTTGCTACCCCTTTTTTCTTCACTAATTCCACAATTTTCTTAGTGTTCTGACTATCTTCTCTACTGAAAACCTTAGTAAATACCGGTGGATTAGAATTCACTACTGCATTTAATGTACGAAGAAAGTTCTTGGTAAACTCTTCCCCTCTACAATCCAGTGCACGATCCGGTTTATGAACAAAATCCAACGCTCCTAATTCCAGCGCATCTAATGTTGTCTGTGCCCCTTCTCTGGTGTCTGTACTTGCCATCATAATACGAACAGCAATTTTGTTACGTCTTAACTCTTTCAGTAATTCCAAGCCATTCATCTTAGGCATATTTACATCCAGAACAACTGCATCATAACTGTTCTTTTTGATTAGCTCTAAAGCTTCTAATCCATTGGTAGCTTTATCAACTACCTTTAAGTTCTTATCTTGTTCTATTATATCACAAAGAACCCTTCTCATGAGTGCAGAGTCATCAACAACTAAGATTTTTTTCATATTTTTACCCCCTAAAGCCCGCTACTTTTCTTTCTTCTCTTACGTTCATCTTCAAAAATATATTGAATAATCTGTTCTCTTGCTGCATTGGATATCTTTTCAAACTGAACTCGAACTTCAAACATCTTCGAATCTTTTACAGTTTTAACACTGAGGACTTTCCCCAAAGCCTGTATTTCTTTAACAGCGTTTTTAATTTCCAATTGCAGATAACAGATAACCATCTCACCTGCCGGCATTTCTTCCTCTACTAAGTATCGAATTCCGCCTCCGCCAATGTCAAGAGTTTCCCCTTCCATTCCTTTTTTGGTTTCATCCCATATAAGATTTTCTTTTTCTTGTTTTGTCAGACATCTGCTGAATACAGGTACATTACAACTGTATCTGTAATACTCTCTTCGCTGATATTTTTTAATACCTGAAATAAGCTCTAATACTTGTAAATAAATGTTCCCCGTTTTATAACGGTCTCCAACCTTTACTTCGCACTGAAACAGACCATTAGATGTATAAATTACTAAATTACCGGTTATATTTCTAGGTAACAGTACTATTTTCGATTGCTCAATTGGCATCAGTACTTCAATCTTATCTTCATCTAACATCTGATTGATCTTACTAATATAAATTCTTTTCTTTGGCTTTGTACCGTCTTCATTCAAAGCAACTCTTTGAGTAAATTGTATTTCTACTTTATCTCCCGGACTCAGATACTTTTCAATCATAATACTCTCCCAAAATCTAATTTATTTTTTTTCCTATGATAATATGTGAAAAAAACGCTGCCATTCCGCGTTTTTTCGCAGGTTTATCTTCTCCCATCAGTTTTGCTGCAATTTCTTCGTATGCAAGAGCAGACTTAGCTTTTGGATTACTTAAGGATACCGGTTTCTGCTGCATTACTGCCTCTGTCAACTGCTGATCCCATGGCACTGCTCCAAGATATGTGATTGGCAATTTTAGATAACGACTTGCTACAACCTCAAGCTTATCGAATAACACCGCGCCTTCTGATACTTTGTTTACACGGTTTGCAACCACCTTAATTTGAGAGGCTTCTTTGGAAAATCTCGGATGACGGTTCAACGCTTTTAATAAAGAATAAGAATCCGTTATAGAAGTAGGTTCCGGTGTCGTCACCAGAATGATTTCTCCACTGGCAACTAAAAATTCCAATACCGCATCGGAAATACCTGCTCCGGTATCAATAATAATCACATCCGCAATAGCATCCAATTGTGCCAGATTCTGAATAATATAATTCAGATAATCTCTGCTTAAATTGGACATTCCCACAATTCCGGAACCGCCGGATATAAATCCAACGTCACCGGCTCCCCATGTAATAATGTCTTTTATATTTTTCCCCTGATAAATCAAATCATATAAATTATGCTTTGGCACAGTTCCAAACATAATTTCTATATTCGCAAGACCAAAGTCCGCATCTAATATTATAACACGTTGCCCCATTTTACGAAACTGTAATGCCAAATTTATGGAAGTATTGGATTTTCCAACTCCTCCTTTTCCACTGGTCACGGTAATTACCCTTGCTAATGGTCTCTGGGGAGTGTGATTGGCTTTTATTATATTCCGCAATTGTTCTGCCTGATCCATACTCTGTCTCCTCCATTATCTAACTACTGCTCAATATCTTTTTCACTGTAGACTGAGGATTAAAAGGTAAAATATCATCGGGTACATTCTGTCCACATGTTACATAAGATAAGTCTGCTCCGGTATATAAACGAAGATTATATAAATTTCCCAAAGCAGTTGTTTCATCCAATTTTGTAAAAATAATTTTGAAATCTTCAATTTCTTTATAAGCGTCCGCAATTCCGGTCAAGTCCCTATATTTGGTTGTTGCACTTACTACCAGAAAAACTTCTTTTTCTACCATATCCTCTGTGGCTCGTATGAATTCCAAAATAGCATTTTTTTGTTCTTCATTCTGATGTGCATGACCTGCCGTATCCACCAATATATAATCTGCATCGTTAAATTCCATTACTGTCTGAACGATTTCTTCCGGTGTATAAATAACACGAAACGGAACTTCCAAAATATTCGCATATGTTCTTAACTGCTCTGCTGCTGCAATACGATATGTATCTGCCGTAAGTAATGCAATTTTTTTCTTTTCTTCCACACAAAATTTAGATGCAATTTTTGCAATCGTGGTTGTTTTTCCTACACCGGTAGGACCAATGAAGTAAATAATTTTAGGTCTCTGTTCTGATGGTCTGATCAATTTTGCTTTACCGAACTTGAGAATCATTTTCTGATAAACATTAGATAGAACGAAATCCATCTGCATATCCGGTTTCCCTTTTCTTTCGATTTCATCAATTAACTCATTAGCATATTCATCTTTTACTTCATTTTCTATCATGGTATTATACAAAAGTTTAATAAATGTCATGGTTTCATCTGACACTTGCTCTTCTTTGCCCTCATCTTTTGTATCTGCCTTTTTTTCTTCTTCTTCTACTGCTTTCATCAGTTGCTGCTGCAAAAGAATCTGCAACCCATCCAGTTTCTCTACAATAGCCTTACCTGTATCATCACTTGCCACTATCGAACTGCTTGCCACTACCGGATTTTCTGTTTTGACAACACTTTCTTTTTTCTCCCAAACAGAATCCGGAACCAAAGGTCCAGATGTTTCTTTTTTACTAGGGAACATCTGTGTCATCCTGTCATTTTCTGCTTCCAATGCTACAGTCACTTCTACTACAGTTGCACCAAAAAATCCAAAGAAACCTTTCTTTTTAGTGTTTTTTACATTCATAATAACAACATTTTCACCGAGTTCCTTCTTGGCTATTTCTATGGCTTCTTTTTCTGTTTTCGCCGTGAACTTTTTAATTATCATATCTAACTCCTCGTACAAAAATTATGCCGTAATCATACCTACTGACTGTAATTCTACATCTGACCCTATTTCATTATAAGATACTACAATTAAATCTCTGTAATATTCTTCGGTCAAACGTTTAAAATAAATACGCACAATCGGAGATGTAATCACAATTGGATTTTTTCCCATATTTTCCATTTTTCTGATTTCTGCTTCTACAGACTTCAAAATAGCTCTGGATTTTTCCGGATCTAACGCCAGATATGCCCCTTGCTCTGTCTGTTTCACGCTTTTCATAATTTCCTGCTCTACAACAGGATCCAAAGTAACTACACTGGTCATTTCCCTAGGTGGGAAATATTTGCTGGAAATCGCTCTTTTCAAGCTTTGTCTAGCATATTCCGTAAGAATATCCGTATCTCTGCTGGTAGATGCATAATCTGCCAGAGTTTCGAAAATAGTAAGTAAATCTCGAATAGAAATACCTTCTCGTAAGAGATTCTGAAGAACTTTCTGAACCTCTCCGATTCCCAGAGTCTTTGGAATTAACTCTTCCACCAATGCTGGATTTGTTTCTTTTAGGTTGTTGACCAAATTCTGAACATCCTGACGGGACAGTAATTCTGCCACGTGCTGACGAATTACTTCTGTCAAGTGCGTCGCAATAATAGATGGCGGATCAACTACCGTATACCCTAAACTTTCCGCTCTTTCACGCTGACCTTCTGTAATCCAGATTGCGGGTAAATGGAAGGATGGTTCAAACGTCGGAATTCCTGCAATTTCTTCTTCTACAAATCCCGGATTCATAGCCATATAATGGTCAAACAGAATTTCTCCTTCACTTACCTGTATTCCTTTTATTTTAATAATATATTGATTCGGATTCAACTGAATATTATCTCGCAGACGAATAATCGGCACTACCATACCAAGTTCCAATGCAATCTGTCTACGAATCATAACAACTCGGTCTAACAGGTCTCCTCCCTGATTTACATCTGCCAGTGGAATAATTCCATAGCCAAATTCCAATTCGATAGGGTCTACCTGCAACAGGCTGTTTACGTTCTCCGGCTGCCTGATTTCTTCTGCTGCGACCTCGTCCATATCGGTTTCCGCTTCAATATTAGCTGTTTCAATCGTACTTTCAATCATTCTGGCAGCCATAACGAAAGCCATACCCATACCGACAAAAATAATCGTATTTAATGGAGTCACCAGTCCCAGAACTGCAAGCGCAATTCCTACAATATAAAGTACCTTTGGAATACCAAAAAGCTGTCCAATAAGAACGCTTCCAAAATCCGCATCCTTACTTCCCTTGGTTACCAGAATACCGGTTGCCAAAGATATTAAAAGCGAAGGAATCTGGCTTACCAGACCGTCACCAATCGTAAGAATGGTATACTTTTCCAAAGCAGCACTGATATCCATTCCCTGACGCAGTACCCCCATGGCAATACCACCAACAATATTAACAACTGTAATAACAAGACCTGCCGTAGCATCTCCTTTTACGTATTTTACCGCACCATCCATGGAACCGAAGAAACTGGCTTCCTGCTGAATCTTATCTCTTCGTCTTTTGGCTTCTGCATCGGTAATGGCACCGGTATTTAAGTCTGCATCAATCGCCATCTGTTTACCAGGCATAGCATCCAAAGTAAATCTGGCTGTTACTTCTGCAACTCGTTCCGAACCTTTGTTAATTACCATGAACTGAATTAAAATCAGGATAATAAATACAATGGTTCCGATAATCAGGTCTCCTCCACCAACGAATTCACCGAAAGTAGCAACTACGTTACCCGGATCTCCGGTTCCCAAAATCAATTTGGTGGAAGATACATTTAATGCAATTCTAAATATGGTTGTAAATAAAAGCATAGTAGGATAAAAAGACATATCCAATACTTCTTTTGTAAACATACAACCAAATAAAATTGTAAATGAAATGGCAATATTAAATGCCAGTAAAACGTCTAATAATCCAGAAGGAATTGTAATGATAAGCATAGCAATTGCTGTCAACAAATATAACGCTATGCCCAAATCTGCTTTTTTCATCTATATTTTCCTCCTTCCTTAACGATCTATACTTTACCTTGCAAGTGATATACAAATGCCAAAACCTCAGCCACTGCCTGATACATTTCCGGTGGAACTGCTTCTCCCACCTCCACATTGGCAAACAACATTCTTGCTAACGGTTTATTTTCTACAATTTCTACTTTATTTTCTCTGGCAATTTCTTTGATTTTCTGTGCCAGATAATCCTGCCCCTTGGCAATGACCACCGGAGCATCACTCACTGCCGGATCATATTTAATAGCCACGGCATAATGCGTCGGGTTGGTAATGACTACATCCGCTTGCGGCAGCGCCTGCATCATTCTTCGTCGGGATACTTCCTGCATTTTCTGACGAATCTTTCCTTTAATCTGGGGATCCCCTTCCTGGTTCTTATACTCTTCTTTTACTTCCTGCTTAGTCATTTTCATATCCTCTGAAAACTTCCATTTTTGATAAGCATAATCTGCAAAAGCAAATACAAGATACACTGCTGCGATCCTAATCCCCAGGTCTGTTACCACTTGTAATATCAGACTCAGTGCAGGCATAATTTCCATATCATACAGATAAAACAAATATTCTGTTTTATCCTTGATATAACTGTATGCCATCCATACAATAATCACTATCTTTATAAATGCTTTCAGTAACTCCATCAATGAATTTACTGAAAATATTTTTTGAAATCCCTTTATTGGATTTAATTTTGAAAATTTAGGCTGTAAAGGTTTGCTGGTAGGTTTCCATTTTACCTGCCAAAAGTCACTCACAAAAGCCACTATAAAACCAATCAATAAAATCGGTAAAATAATTAATAATAATTGGGTTGCTCCATGACGAAGCAATAATATCATCTCATTCTCCGGTGCTGCACCGCCTGTCAGGTTTGCCACCTGCGGAATTCGATTATATATCGTATTAAAGGTTTCCAGAAAACTGGTCCCCATTTTACCTGTCCAAATTTTTAATACCAAAAACAGAGCCATAAGCCCCATCCCATTTGCAATTTCTCTGGATTTGGCTACCTGCCCTTCTTTTCTAGCATCATCTAATTTTTTTTGTGTTGCCGGTTCCGTTTTTTCTCCACCGGGACCATCTTTCGCAAAAAATTGAAGATTATATTCTAAAATCACATTACTGCCTCCACAAATGCAACCATCATAATCTTTATTTCAGTATAAATCATATCTGAAATTTCCGGAAGCATTCCTGTTGTCAAAAACAGCATCGCCAGTCCAACCAATACCTTCAGCTGCATACCTACAGAAAACATATTCATCTGCGGTGCAACTTTCGCTAAAACTCCTAATAGCGCATTCAGTAATATCATGACTGCAAACATAGGCAGACAAATTCGAAATGCAATCAAAACGTAATCTGCCATAAATTTTAACATAGCATCCAGCAGTTTGTCAGTACGAAAAACAGCTCCTGCAATAGGAATCAACGTAAAACTTTCTGCCAATGCCTTCAATATATATTCATATATTCCTGTAATTATCAAAATCAATGTAACGGCATAATTATATATCATACCGGTAATACTCATATTTTCCTTTGTGGTCGGGTCCATCAAACTAGCCATGGAAAGACCTGTTTCCATATCAATAATTCTTCCGGCAAATCCTACTACAGTAGTACATATGTTACAAGCAAATCCCATTAATAATCCTGTAATAGCTTCTTTTAGTACTAATACGGCATACCCCAAAAGTGTATCATATGCAAGAACCGGTCTATCCTGTATGGAATAATACAATAACAGCGTCACTACAAAAGAAAGTCCGACTCTGACTCTTCTAGGTGTATTATTCATACTAAAAAAAGGGACTACATATATTAAACAGGAAACTCTGCAAAATATAAGCATGAAATATTCCAGCTCATCCATGGAAAATGAATAGTTAATCATATGTCTTTACCTTATGTACAGAGAAAAATCTGACCACAAACCTATCATATACTCCACCATATTATTCAACATCCAATGTCCCAAAATAATAATCGCCATAAAAATTGCCACGACTTTGGGAACAAATGTAAGCGTCTGTTCCTGAATACTGGTAACGGTCTGAAAAATGCTGACTATCAGCCCTACTACCAAAGAAACCAGCAATACTGGAGCTGCCGTAATACATATTGTATATAATCCACGATTACAGATCTGTACAACATCATCTATGGTCATACTCATTTCTCCTTCTATATTCTAAATTCACTAATAAAAGGTCTTTACCACATTACCAATTACCAGATTCCAACCATCTGCCAATACAAATAACAGAATTTTAAATGGCATAGAAATGGTCGTTGGGGGCAGCATCATCATACCCATACTCATCAAGGTAGACGCCACTACCATATCAATTACAATAAAAGGTATGTATATTACAAATCCAATAATAAACGCTGTTCTAAGTTCTGAAATAATAAAACTTGGAATCAACACAGAATTCGGAATTGCGTCCAAATCATCCGTCCACTCTTCTCCTGCAATATCCATAAACAACTTGACGTCCTTGACCTGTGTCTGCTTATACATAAACTGTCTCAGCGGAGCCATACCTCTTTCCAATGCTTCTTCCTGCGTAATCTGCCCTGCATCCAAAGGCTTTATCGCTTCTTCATTAATCTGGGTAATTACCGGGTTCATAATAAAAAAGGTAAGAAACAACGCCAATCCGATTAAAATCTGATTGGATGGTGCCGTCTGCGTATTTAAAGCATTACGTGTAAAATGTAATACAATGATAATACGCGTAAATGAGGTCAACATGATAATCAGTGTCGGTGCCAAAGCAATCAACGTTAAGGTAATTAAAATCCTTAATGTGGAACTCAAATCTCCATTATCACCGTTTACAGTAACTGTTAACCCGTTTGCAATATTCAATTCCTGTAATTCTTCTGGTGTTTCAGCCGTTCCCGGCTGTCTTAAAACAGTTTCATTTTGATCTGTACCAGTAAGATTACTATCTAAAGAACCTGCCGCCTGTACATTTATTGACGGACAGATAAAGAATATGCCCGCCAAAAACAGCAGGCATAATACTTTTATAAATTTGATGTTACAACTATGTAAAAATCTCATCTTAACGCCTATTATCCTCGTTGGTATCAGTTTTATTTCCCAATTGTTTCTGCTTCATCTTTTCCAGAATTTTCTGAAAATCCATATTTGCATTCAAATTGTTCTCATTAAAAACCATTTCTTCCTTTTGGATTTCTCCCAACATAGTAACAGTATCTTTACAAACCGCCATGCATAAATACTTATTTCCTACTCTGACAATCTGTAAATACTTGTTATTGGAAATTCTTAAGGTCTCTATTAATTCCATATTGCCTGTCTTATATTTATCTTTTTGTATTCTGGCAATATATTGGGTAGAAAACCATGTAATTGCCAAAACAAAGACAAATATAATCAATACCGTTATAAACTGCACGATAGAATCAAGACCTGAAGTTACGGATAATAACATATTAACCAACTACCTTTTTCACTGCCTCGAGAACACGGTCTGCCTGGAAAGGTTTTACAATGAAATCCTTTGCTCCGGCCTGAATGGATTCAATAACCATAGCCTGCTGTCCCATAGCAGAACACATAATAACACTTGCACTTGGATCGGAAGCTTTAATACCTTTTAAAGCTGCAATTCCATCCATCTCAGGCATAGTAATGTCCATCAATACAAGGTCTGGTTTTAATTCATTATATTTTTCAACACCTTTTGCTCCGTTTTCAGCTTCACCTACAACATTATATCCGTTCTTGGTCAGAATGTCTTTAATCATCATTCTCATAAATGCTGCATCATCACAAATTAAAATATTCTTTGCCATATCATAGCTCCTTATTTAATCACTACTTAATAATTTCAGTTACACGTATACCAAAACTTTCTTCAATTACAACAACTTCTCCCTTAGCAACAAATTTACCATTTACTAAAACATCTACCGGCTCTCCTGCCAGTTTTTCTAATTCGATAATTGTTCCCGGTGAAAAGTCTAAAATCTCTGCTATGGATTTTGTAGTTCTTCCCAACTCTACAGTTACCTGCAAAGGAACATCCATAATCAGATTAATATTTTCATTACCTGCAACTGGATTAACATTAGGTGCAAAACTCTGGAATTGTGCAGGTTGATAATTTACTGCTTCTGGGGCTACTCCCATATTTGGCATTCCCATATAAGGCATACCCATATTTGGCATCATGCCCATTTGCGGCATGCCCATATTTGGCATCATACCCATTTGTGGCATTCCCATATTGGACATCTGACTCATATCCATTTGCGGCATACCCATATTTGGCATCATGCCCATTTGTGGCATTCCCATATTGGACATCTGACTCATATCCATTCCGGGCATACCTGTCTGTGGCATCTGCCCCATATCCATTCCGGACATTGCTTGTGGTGCTGCTTCAGGCGCCGGACTTGGAGCCGGTGCTGCTGATGTCGAATCATCTATTCCTCCGCCTAAGAACGTCGCAACCAGATTCTTAGCAAAATCTACAGGATATAACTGTAAAATTGTACTATCAACTAAATCCCCAATCTGCATTTTAAATGCAATCTTTACAAAAGTTCCTGCCAGGAAATTCGCAATTTCCTCACCCATTCTAAACTCTTGTAAATCTACCAAACTCGCTTCCGGGGGGCTAATATCAATCATAGAACCAAGCATCTGTGAAAGGGATGTCGCTGCCGAACCCATCATCTGATTCATAGCTTCCGAAATTGCACTTAAGTGCAACTCTCCCAATTCTCCATCTGTGTTTGTTCCATCACCACCCATCATCAAGTCAGTGATAACTTTTACGTCATGCTCTTTTAAGATTAAAATATTATGCCCATCAAGCCCCGTTGTATATTTAATTTGAATAAATACACAAGGTTTCTCATAATATTCCAATACATTTTCCCATGTGGCAAGGCTTACAACCGGTGTTGTAATATCTACTTTATGATTAACCAGTGAATAAAGCGTGGTTGCGGATGTTCCCATACTAATATTGGCTACTTCACCAATGGCATCCTTTTCTGTCTCTGTCAGCAGTTCATCATCTACCTGACTGCCCACGATAGAGCTGGCTTCTTTTGTTGGCTCTAATTCCGAATCAGCAGCCATACCACTCAAAAGGGCATTAATCTCGTCCTGAGATAACATTCCATCCATGTCTTTATTCCTCCTCTCTAATTACAGATGTTACCCGAACTGCATATTTATCATTATTCGTTCCGGGCAATGCCGTAAATTTTCTTATATTTCCAACATAGACTTCTAAATCCGAGTCTGTTTTTGTATTCAATCTGATAATATCGCCACACTGTAGGTTCGTAAAATCACTTACTGTAATCTGGTTAGAACCTAACTGTACTTTAACAGGTACTTCTACTTTACGCAACATCATCTCTACATACTGCATATAATCTTCGTCTGTGGATTCCTGAATACTTGAGAACCAAGACTTCGTATTCAATTTGTCTATGATATTTTCCACCGTAAAAAATGGTAAACATACATTAACGAGACCTTCAACATCACCAAACTTTACATTTAAAGTGATAATAGCAATCATATCCGAAGGAGATATAATCTGTGCAAACTGAGGATTCGTTTCAATTCGCTCCAAAAACGGATTAATTTCTACTACATTCCTCCAAGGTTCTTTCATAAGCTGCATTAAAAGAATCAATATTTTTTCTATAATGGTCAACTCAATTTCTGAAAAATCCCTGCTTTTCTTTAAAGTCTCTCCCTGACCTCCCAGCATTCTATCAATAACTGCAAATCCCAAGTTGGTTGCGAAGTCAATGATTATAGAACCGGGCAACGGATTAAAATTAACTACTCCCAGAATTACCGGATTCGATAACGCATTCGAAAATTCAGAGAATACAACCGTTTCCGAACTGGCTACGGAAACCTGAACGTTCTTTCTCAAGTAAACCGGTAATGTAGTTGATAATAGTCTTGCATAATGTTCATATATAAATTCCAAAGTTCTAAGGTTTTCCTTGGAGAATTTGGATGGACGGGCAAAGTCATAATTTTTAACCTGTTTCTCGTCCTGTTGCGCCATTTCATCGACGTTAATTTCACCTGTACTCAATGCCGCAAGTAAACTATCTATCTCATTTTGAGATAATACATCACCCAAGCAGGCTCACCTCCCGTCAAAATTTCTTCTGCTTTTTTCTACTGGGTCAAGCCCTTTGTAAAGGTAACATTAAAAATGAATTGAGAACCAAACAAAGTTTGAAGTCTCTGTAAAATTTCCATTCGGATGCTGTCTGTGCCTTCCTGAATCTCTTCTAAGGTATGACTTCCGATTACACTGATAATTTCACCTTTAATTAAGTCTACCTGTGTAGATACGGTAGGCTGTAATTTCTTATAATCTTCATGTTTTGTATTTAAAGAAAGAGAAACAGCAACCAAATAGTAATGATCTTTTCCATCAGCCCCTTTTGCTAAAGGAATTGTAAGTTCTTCCCCAACAGCAAAAACTTCAATGTTTTCAATTGGAACATCAACGATTGCTGCAGTAGTTGATGTTGTACTCTGGTTTTTCAGATCCAGATTAATTGCTGCAGAAATATCATCAATCAATGCCGATGTTTTCTTTGCTGTTCCCGTAACAGAAAACATCATAATTGCAGTTAATACAATATTAACAATCAATAATGCTAATATAAGAATCGATAACATATTCTTTTTCATCAGTTTCTCTCCTTTATTCACCACTTAATTCATTATAAATCTTAATCTCTATACGACGATTCTTCGCTCTTCCTTCCGGAGTACTGTTATCCGCAATCGGCATATATTCTCCTCTTCCGGAATGTTTGATCTGTGCCGGCTCCAATGCTGTGTGCTCTACTAAATAATCAAACATAGAAAGTGCTCTGGCACTGCTCAATTCATTGTTATTCGCAAATCTACTCGTATGAATCGGCACGTTATCCGTATGACCTTCAATTTCGATTTCACTTTCCGCATAGCGTTCCAAAATCAAAGCAACTCTTTCGATAACCGGTAAAGCATCTTCTTTCAGCTCAGAACTACCGGAATCAAACAAGATAGCACCTTTTAATGTCAACTGTACATATTGTGATGTGAAATCTAACTGAATCATGTCTTCCATCTGGCTTTCCTCGATAGCTTCCTCGATTCGCTCAGCCAGTTTCTCAGACTCTGCCAATTTCGCTTCTTCCAATTTTTCCTGTATCTCATCTAACTCTTCGGCTTCTTCATCATTCTCTGCCGCTTTACCCATGCTGTTCATATACTGATCCAGTTCATTCAACTGACTGACACCATTTCCAAGAAGCATACCTTCACCAATGGAAACCTGTCCACCTGTAAAAATACTAAAGGTCTGTGAAAAAGACGCTGCAATAGCTTCAAACTTCTGGGCATCCACGGTTGACATAGAAAAAAGTAAAACGAAGAAACAAAGTAACAAGTTCATTAGGTCGGCAAACGTGTCCATCCAGGCCTTGGAAGGCCCCTGCGGTTCTTCTTTTTTCTTCTTA
>CAZSBV010000022.1:0-14321 GCA_964605105.1 uncultured Lachnospiraceae bacterium
GGCTTGTTATCCTGAGTACTGGCGTCTCCGTCCATTTTATATATGTTCTCCTTCCAAATTATAGTAATACAAAAAGTATTTTTATGTCACTTATTATATCTTTTATATTTAAATTGATTTCTAATAAGTGCACTCATTATATCACTGTTCATACAAATAATCTATAAATATTTTATTAATTTTTCTATATTATTGATTAAACTCTTAAATTTCTAAATCTCATCTGTAAAAATAAAAACAATACAAAATAAAAAGAGGGCTACTGCGCCATGCAATAGTCCTCTCATTTTTTTCAAATCTCAATTATTCAACTACAGTTAAGGATGTGATGTGTGGGTTTGCACCTTCATACCAGTACAAGAAACCTTCCATATCTACTACATCACCGATCTGTAAGTTCTTAACAGCTGCGTAAACATCTGTTGTGTTATCGCAAAGGTAAGATTCTACAACAAAATTATATGTCTGTCCATCAATAGAAACATTGAAATATAAATCGTTTCCATCTTCTCCGGAACCATCCCAGTTGTAAAGGAATGCAACATCATTTCCATCAGCATCTTTGCTTGCTTCCACTGTCATACCTTTGAAAGAAACAAATTTATTCTGATGATTGATCAATTCTTCAGATGCAAGTAAAGCTGTCATATCTTCTGCTTCTGCAATGTAGCTGCCTTCTAAGATTTCGAAAGTTGCATCAATGATTTCAACTTCTCCAGCCCATTCAGCTTTATAACCTGTAACTTTAATTTTTGTACCAGGTACTAATTTTGCATAATCTTCTTCGGAACAAGCCATGTCATATAAGAAGTAAGCACCATCTTTATCCTGTGTGTAAACAGTTGCTTTGTCTTCCCACCAGGACTGTTTTGCCTGTACATATGTTTCTACAACAACTTCTGTATCAAGTTCTGCAGCTACATATTCTTCATATGTCATAACGCCTTCAGATTTTACATCTGCTTCTACTGTTTCTTCTACTACTTCTTCTGCTGCAACTTCTTCTGTTGCTGCTTCTTCTACTACAGTTTCTTCTGTTGCTGCCGGTGCTTCTTCTGTTTTAGCACCACAAGCTACCATAGAGAAGACACACGCAAGTGTTAATAATAATGCTACGCTCTTTTTCATTTTTTCTCCTCCTAAATGAATCGCATTTAAAAATACAAACTCATTATAACTCTTTTTTTCCGAAAATCAATGTATATGTTGTCTAATTTGATTCCTTCTTTTTCCATTTTTCATAAAAAATGTACATAAAAATTCCGATCCATGTAAGCATTAATGTTCCAAGCAGAATCTTGGAACCCAAAGGCAGTTCTCCAAATTCCTGTTTCCCGCCGGATAATTCTTCTCCTGCGGTCACTCCCGTATCCAAACGATACAAAGAAGCAACCTCATCAAATAAAGTTTCCATATACTCTTCATTCACATCTTTTTTACGTCTTACCGACTTAGCTACATTTTCAATCAACTGTCCGGAAGCATCTCTCAAGGAAGCAGAACCGTTAAATACAGGTGTTACAAAAGTATCCTCGGTATGTTCCAGCAATAAGTTGGTCGCTGCTATCTTCACATCATAATGCAGTTCATTATCGCTTCCCGCTGCCTTTAAGTACTGCTGATACTCTGTAGAATTCTGTGCCTTTGAGGTTACCGGCACATACCCCTCTGTCTGGGCATAACTAATCTGTACCTCATTGGTCAGAAGATACTGTGCAAAGAGCCACGAAGCCAATACCTCTTCTGAGTCACTTTTATTAAAAATACAAATCGAAGGCCCCTGAGAAATCATCTGAGGATTTTCCGGATCGAACTGAGGTATCATTCTGACTTCTGTTTCAAATTCCACTTTTTTATCTTCCGGAATATCAGATAACGGCGCATCCATTCCCATCCAGGTAGCTCCTGCTGTGGAGTCAATGGCAAACACACATTGACCGGCATTTAGAAAGTTTGCCGGATAACTGGAAATTTTAAAGGTAGAAAACGCACCTGTCTTTACATGATCCGCTACCGTATACAGTAATTCTTTTGTATTATCGTTAAACAACAGGATTTCTCCTGCTTCGGAAGAATAATCATATCCTTTTTGACGAAGCATCTGAATCATCATGTTGTCTGTGGACTTATAAATAAAAGGAATCATTACCTTCTGTCCATTCAAAAGGTAATTCTCTTCTGCATCCATCTGGGCAGCTGCTTCCGATACTTCCCAGATAAAGTCCCATGTCAGAATGTCCGGCACGGTATATCCCAGTTTTTCTACATAAGTTTTATTAATATAACAAGCTTCCGTAGAACGCATATAAGGAATCGCATAATACTGTCCATTCACAATGCATCCATCCAAAAATTCAGGAATCATTTCTTCTCTGGTGGGCGCTTCATATTTTAAACTATTTCCCCCAAAACCATATTTTTCATTTGTAAACAGTTCCTCCAGAGGAACCACACTGTTATTTCCGGTCAGATAAGTGGCTATATGATCCGGGTAAGTAATACACACATTGGGTGTTGTATTAGTTGCTATATTGGTAATAACATCATTGTAAATCTTGCCATAATCTGTGTACAAACGCATATTTACAGTTATGTTGGGGTATAATTTTTGAAAGTCTTCAATGGCTTTTTCATATACGGCCGTCTGTGACTTATTTGTATCATTTTTTGCCCAGAAAGTAATTTCATAATTTCTACTTTCGTCAAATTCTTCCGGAACTTCAAAAGACTGCAATCCCTTGGAACCATGACAGCCGGTCAAGATACCGGCACAAAGACAGAAGCACAGGATACCCACAATTTTTTTGAATCGTTTTCCCATCATCCCTTAGTACCTCCTCTGGACACCCCTTCCATAATCTTCTTACGAAAGATTAAGAACAGAACAATAATTGGCAGGGAAATTACCACTACTGCCGCCATCATAGCCGGAACATTTTCTCGTCCAAACCCATTTTCACGGATTTCCTGAATTCCATTAGAAACTAAAAAATACGCCTCATCATCGGTTACCAATCTTGGCCATACATAAGAATTCCAGCACTCGATCACTTTCAAAATTGTAATTGTAATGATGGTTGGTTTACTGATGGGTATCATGACCTTCCATAAATAACGAAAATCAGATGTACCATCCACTTTCGCTGCCCGATATAGTTCATCCGGTATCTGGGCAAAATTTTCTTTTAGTAAATAAATATAGAACACCGAAGTCACGGACGGCAGAATCAATCCCATAAAAGTGTTTCTCATATCCAGATTAGTGATCGTTACATAATTGGTAATCACAACCAATTCACTGGGAATCATCATCAAGGCCAGGAACAATGTAAACACTAGATTTTTTCCCTTAAATTCCAGTCTGGCAAAAGCAAACGCTGCCAGCACCGTTACCACTAACATAATCGCAGTCGTAATCACAGTAAAGATAATTGTGTTTACAAAGTAATCACCCAGCGGCGCAGTAGTAAATGCGTCAATATAATTTTGTAACGTAGGTGATAAAGTATAAAACTTCGGATAATATTCTGAATTATAGGAACTGTAGCTTTTTACAGAAGTCAAAATCATCCAGTAAAAAGGGAACAATACCATCAACGCCCAAAAAGACAAAAGTACGTAAGTAATTATAGTAATTGTTTTCTGTCGTCTTTTGGACTTTATCTCTATTTTTTCTATGTCAAACTGCTGCTCCATTTTTTGACTCCTCTAATAATGTACATGCTTCTTGCTCACCAACAAATTAATACAGGTAATTGTCAATACAATTACAAACAGAATAATTGCTGCTGCCGATGCATAAGAAGGATAGCCACCACTGTTTCCATAAAGCATGTCATATACATAACCTACAATGGTATTCATCCCTGCCGCATTCAAATCCGTTCCGAATAGCGCCACCGCATCACTGTATGCCTTAAATGCTCCGATAAACCCTGTAATGATCAGATAAAAAAGAGATGGCGAAATCATTGGCAATGTAATTTTAACAAAAGTTCTGAACCGCGAGGTTCCGTCTACCTTTGCCGCACTATAATATTGTGGATTCACCGATACCAGAGCACTGGTAAGAATCAAAATCTTAAAAGGCATGACCACCCATATGGTATAAAAGCACAACACGAACATCTTTGCCCAGTAAGGACCATCCATAAAATCCACGGAATTCATCCCCACTAAATTCAGTAAAAGATTGACCATACCTTCACTGTAAGGTGTCTTTTTAAATAAAATCATGAATACCAGACCGACCGCCAAAGTATTCGTTACATATGGCAGGAAAAATACCGTCTGATATAAATCTCGTAATTTCTGTATCGAAACCAGCCCCAAAGAAATCAACAACGCAATTCCCGTAGACAACGGTACTGTTATAATTACAAGAATAAATGTATTTTTTAAAGCCTGTAAAAAATAAGGGTCATGTAATACATAGGAATAATTATAAGTTCCAACGCCTAAATAGGTCTGGGACGCAAAATTATATCCTTCCTCGAAAGAATAAATCAATACATCTATCAAAGGATATACCAGGAAAACCCCTAAGAACAGTGCCGCCGGCAGCAAATAAAGCCAGGCTTTTAATTCTTTCTTTTCCATTGCTTTTACCCGCAAGTAAAATGCTCTATTTTACTTCACGTATATCCTTTCTTCTGTTTCTTTGTTAAAAATAAACACTTTATTCCTTTTTAGTTCAAAACTAATTTCTTTTTTTCCGGTATCTACCTTCGTTTCGGAAGAAATGATGGCACGGATAACTACATTTTCCGAAGCCGGATGAGTCGCTACCACACTGATATCCCTTCCCATGACTTCCACTGCCTGAAGGGAACAGGAAAGAACTCCTTCCGCTTTTGCAGACAAATGATCACGCTTAACACTGTCAGCATCTGTAGAACCGTTCGTTTCTTTCAGCACAAATCCTTCCGGACGAATAGCTACATATACTTCCTGATCTTCTACACCCTTTACATCCATAACGCAATCCGTACTAATCCATAGTTTTTCTTTTTCTACTTTTCCTTTAAAAACATTGATTGGGGGTGTTCCCAGAAATTTCGCAACAAATAAATTCTCGGGTTCATCATATACTTTTTGAGGTTCTCCAATCTGCTGAATGACCCCATCCTTCATAACTACAATCATGTCAGAAATGCTCATTGCCTCTTCCTGATCATGGGTAACAAATACAGTTGTGATTCCGGTCTCTTTCTGGATTCTGCTGATTTCTTCTCTGGTCTGAAGTCTCAATCTCGCATCCAGATTAGAAAGCGGCTCGTCCATAAGCAGTACTCTTGGCATTTTTACCAGGGCTCTCGCAATCGCAACTCGCTGCTGTTGTCCTCCGGACAACTGACTTGGTTTTCGATTCATTAAATCATCAATCTGAACCAGCTTTGCGACTTCAAAAGCCTTCCCACGCATCTGCTCTTTCGTCAGCTTATCTTTCCCTTTCAAATTTTCAAGCGGGAAGGTAATATTCTGCATTACGGTCAAATGAGGATACAGTGCATAATTCTGAAATACAAATCCCACGCCTCTGTTTTCTGCCGGAAGATTGGTCACTTCATCATCACCAAAATATATTTTCCCTTCCGTAGGTGTTAACAGTCCGCATAACAAATTTAACGCCGTACTTTTTCCGCAGCCGGAAGGTCCCAGCAAACCAATCAATTTTCCATCCGGTATTTCAAAATTAAAATTATTAACCGCAATCACTTCATCTTTACTTTTCTTATTTCTGCTTGGAAACTTCTTTGTAAGATTTTCTAATACTATTTTCATTCAACAATACTCCAATCTGCTATCTCCAAATCATAATAGTACCAAAGATTTGGGAACTCCATTTCCGGAATATATAAATGCTCTTTATTATAAATTACATACTGTGGAACAATCGCAATCGGTATTTTATATACCATTTTCGTTTCCATTTTCTGAATTTCAGAATACAACATATTTAATTCATTCGCATAAGAGGAATGATTTATGCTGTTAATTAAAGAATCAAACTCTTTTCGATCATATAAAATTTCAGACCATAGCTGATTTTCACTGGAATACTCAAAATACCATTCTGTATAATCTACTGCGGAGAGATTCTTCAAAGCAATATCATACCAGTCTGCCTCCACAAATAATTTATTTGTAGAATCACTTTCAATCGGAATAATCTCAACTTTAATGCCAATCTCTCTCCAACATTCCGCAATTTCTTCCAATAACCGTTCTGACAATTCATCCATACTATAACGGGTCAGTACCAAAGTTTTGTTAAAATCAAAGTCAGCTGTTTTCAATAAATGTTTTGCATAAGTAGGACGGTATCCCACATCACTATCCTCTTTCAAAACATACCAAGAATCATCACTGGGAATTCCGCAATCAATAACAACTGCCGACTTTCCATAAATCTCCTGGATGATTCTTTCTTTATCAATAGCAAGCATCAAGGCCTTTCTTACTTGCGGATCCTGCAAAAGACCTTCGTTTTCTCCTGTTCTCTTATCTAAATTAAAAATAAGATAACGGTAGTACAAATTATTGGTCTTCACTACATTATACTGAGAATTCTTCATAAAACTATTAATAGTAATTGGGTCCGAAGAAATCGTAAAATCAAAATAATCGGTTCCCGGATACTCCAGAACTTTATAACGAATCTGCTTGATTGCAGGCACTTTCCCCGAATAATCTTCATTTACTACCAGAAGTGCTTCTTGGTTGTCTACATTTTCTACAATTTTATAAGGACCGCTGCCTATAGGCATTTTCCAGAATTCACAGGTGCTAAAGTCTTCTATCGGAACTTCTTCCAGACAGTGTTTGGGCAAAATTGCCAACTGTGCAATCGCAGAAAGGAAACTGGCATCATCCTCTTTCAAATTAATGGTGATGTCATTTCCATGAACTCTAATTCCACTGATATACTCTACAGTTCCATTTTCAAATTCTTCTGCACCATCAATTTCCTGAAGCCCTTTCTTTACGAAGCCATTGGTCTCCTGCACTTTTAAATATGTTTCAATACTCCATACCACATCTTCTGCCGTAAGATCCTCTCCATCATGCCAGGTAAGATTTTCTTTCAAAATAAAAGTATATTTCATTCCATCCGTAGAAATAATATATTCTTCACACAGATCCGGGCTTACGTTACTAATATTATCTTCCGCAATTAACAATCCTTGAAAAACCAGACCACCCCAGAATTTACTTCGATTCATCCAAACACTCTCAAAGGGCAGTTCAGCGGAAGAACCATCTACGTTAACAGCAACTATGATTTCCTCTTTGGTTTCCGAATCTTCTGTTTCTTTCTCTATCTCCTGACTAACAGAATACGGAAGTTCTTCTTCCTTCTGACAACCGGTCAAAAGAATTCCGAGCAAAGAGATAAGAAGAATATTTAGAATTCTTTTGCTTCTTTTCATAGCTTACCCCTCCACCTTATAGTTGTTTTCTAATGCCACCTCAAATTCTTCAATCGGCATAGGACGGCCATAATAATATCCCTGCGCAATATCACATCCAATCCCCTCTAAGAAGATACACTGTTCTAAGGTTTCCACACCTTCTACTATAATCTGCATGCGTAAATGCTTTCCTAATTCCACTACATCCCTAATTAGTATTTCATCTTTTTCCTGCATCTCACCATTGTACTCCAGAAAACTTTTATCGATTTTCAATATATCAATGGGCATTTCTTTTAACATATGTAAAGAGGAATAACCGGAACCAAAATCATCAATGGCAATTTTTAGACCATGCTTTTTCAAAAGCATCATTTTGTCCATAATAATATTATCATTTTCCAAACATACACTTTCTGTCAGTTCTGCTTTTACCCACTTGGTCGGTACAGAATATTTCTCAAAAAGTGCCATAAGTTCTTCAATCATTCCTATTTTCTGAATATCAACTCTGGACAAATTAATAGAAATAGGTACCATAATCTGGCTATCCTTGCGCCATCTGGCAAGCATTTTTATGATTTCTTCCCACATATAATAATCCAGTTTACTTATGAAACCATTCTTTTCAAAAAGAGGTATAAACTTGAATGGTGGAATGATTCCTTTTTCCGGATCGATCCAACGTACCAATGCTTCTGCACTGACAATTTTCTTTGTTTTTAAATCTACCTGTGGCTGCAGATAAACCTTAAATTGTCCTGTTTCCAGTGCTTTTTCCATATCATTTTCCATTTTCTTTTCTTCAATGGCTCTTTGGCGCATGGCTTCACTATATAAGGCAAAGGAACTTTCATGTCCGATTTCCATATTTGTTTTTGCCATGGTTGCTTTATCCATGATACTGGATAACACAAAATCCTCTTCTCGTATTTTGTATATCCCGGCTTTCAAAATGATTCTGTAATCACCGGAATACTTTTCAACATCCACTTCTACCTTTTCAAATACCTTGACGAGATACTGTTCTACTTCCGCCAATTCTCCTGCTTTTTTTAATATAATAAAACAATCTGCATTAGAACGCGAAATAAGACTGTCTTTGCCCAGACCATTCTGCAGAGCCTTCGCCAGATAGGCAATTACCTGATCTCCTTGCTCATACCCAAACAAGTCATTGATCAGCTTGAACTGATCCACATCTATTGAAATAAGATAATAATTCAATTTATTATCACTACTTAAAATCGGTTCTGCATCAATACGGAATTTTTCCATACTGCTGATATTGGCAATACTATCTCGATAAGCTTTTTCTTTACTCTTCTGTTCTTCTTTATATTTACGATACCCGAACCCGGCTACATTAATTGCAGAAAACAGAACAACGCTTAATACAATGTATCCTCTGTAGCGGAGTATAAACTCCTTCACGGACATTTGTTCCATAGCAATGTGTTGAATATTATTATTCTCAATGGTTGCCAGTGACATGTCTGAAATACTGTTCAAGGTCTTATTCATGATATTTACTAAAACTGTATCCTCTGTACAAATGGTGAATGCCGCAGAATAATTTCCCGGAATGAATTTCAGGTTCTGAAGTTCCTTATATTTATCATAAATAGTCAATTCATTAATTTTCAAATCTGATTGTACCGCTGCATCTACCTCATTATTCAGAATCGCTTCCAGACATTCATCATCACTCCTCAAAACAACAAATTCATATTTGGGATACATGACCTGTAGTTCCGAAATACACTTATTCATATAAGGCGGAACCGCTACTCTTAAGGAATCTTCCATCTTAGTTCCTTTACGTCCAATAAATGCCATTTCCATGTCATAGAACTCTGCAGTATATTCTCTTCCCATATCATTATCGGTATCATTAAACACTTCAGAAACATTATTAAGATCTTGTTTCCCTACAATGTTTCCGCCAAGAATATCCACTTCACCAGACCTTAACATTTCTTCTGCTTCTTCATAAGAATCTACATAAACAATGTTAAAAGTAATACCACTGTAGTATTCCATTTTTTTCAAAATATCTACTGCAATTCCCTTTTGTCCGATTTCTTCTGTGGTTTTGTAAGAAATCGGATACTGTTCTGTACTTAGGGCAACGTCATATCTTCTCCCAATGGAAAGGAACATTCTTTCTTCCACAGAATACTCCAGATTGGTTTGGGAACTTTCTGAAAAATAACGATTTCTTAAGTCTTCGGTAAACTCAGGATTATCCAATTTAATATTTTCAATGGAATGATTTAAATCATTCCATAACGTATCATCCGATACTGCAAACGTAACAAGACCATTTGAAAATCTGCCAATGACTTTTAAATTTTCAATATTCACATAGGAATCTGCCACTATGGCGTCAATTTTCTTACCCGCAAGTTCCTTTTTCATTTCATCCATGGTGTCAAAATACACAATATCGTAAAACTGAAAATCATTCTTTGCACAGTAAGCTTTTACTTCTTTCTCAATGCCGGTTCCTTTTTCAATTCCAATGATCAGTCTGTTAAATTTATTGTATTCCTCATAACTGATTCTAAAATTGTTGCCCAGCTTATAGATATAACCATAACTTTCCCCAATTACTTCACTGGACACTTTCGCATTTTCCAGTTCCAGATCGATTCTTACCGGCGACAAAATATCAATGGTACCATTCTGAAGCATAGTGAGACATTCTGCTCTTGTTCCTTCCACAAACTCATACTCCCAGCCCGTATAAGATGCAATCGCATTCAAATAGTCAATTCCGAATCCGCTCAGATTTCCATTCTGGTCTTCTTCAAAATATCCTTCACTTTCAAACCAGCCGACTCTGACTTTCCTATCTTCTGTATCCACTTCTCCATCTACCAGCGTTTCTTCAGCAGACGTCACCTCATTTACTTCTGCCGCGTTAACTTCAAATACATCCATCTTTCCCCACAGAAGGGAAATGCTTAAGCCTAATAGCCCCAGACAGATCTTTCTTCTCATCGTATTACCCCTAGTCGTCTCTAATCTCTTGCGCTTCCAAAATGCAGACACAACTCATTTATCCTTAGTTTACATTACTTGCTACAATTTTTACCTTACTCCACAAATTACTTATGATTTTTTTCGTTCTTTCATTAAATACAAACGATTCATCATTTTCATATCCTGAACGAGGAATATAAGCGTTGATACCTTCATAGGTTCCGCCTTCCCCATATAATTCTTCCATAACCTCTTCATTGGGTGAAGTATAACCTACAAAATCAGAATTATCGTAAGCAGCTTCGTAACTACATAAATAGTTCATAAATTCATGAGCCAGTTCGGTATTTGCTGCATTGGCAGGAATTACCATGGCATCGCACCAGATATTCGTTCCTTCCATCGGCTCATAATATCCCATATTCTCATTTTCACTCATAACATAGGCTGCATCACCGGAATAAATCAGACCAAGCGCTTTTCTTCCCTGCGCCATGTTATCAATGATTTCATCCGTTACGATTTCAGGGTCCATGGTGGATACACAGGTCTCAAACCACCGATACGCTTCCTGAAGTTCTTCTTCACTTTCCGTATTCATGGAATACCCCAGAGCTTTCAAAGCCATCATAAAAGAGTCTCTTTCTGAATCGTAAAGATAAATATCTCCCTTATATTTTTTATTCAGGAAAATATTAAATCCTTCCTGTTCCAATTCTTCTTCTGCAACTTTTGTAGTATCGTATACAATACCTACGCTGCCCCAGAAATATGGAACAGAATATTCATTGCCTGGGTCATAAGATAAATCTATCACCTCTTCATTAATGAAATCCATATTGATTACCTGAGACTTATCAATTTTTTGCAACAAATCTTCTTTGATCAATCGCTCAATCATATAATCACTTGGTATTAAAATATCGTAAGCTTCCCCATTTGCCACTTTTATATACATCTGTTCATTGGAATCAAATAATTCCAGAACCACTCTGGCTCCTGTCATTTCCTCAAAATCCGGAATCACATTTTCCCCAATATATTCTCCCGGACTATAAATACGAAGAGTCTGTCCCTGATAAGGTTTTGAAGTCTTCTTCAGACCTCCATGAATAGCAAAACCGATAGTAGACACCGCTACCAATACAGCTGCTACCCCCACCCAGATGATTCTTGCAACATTTCCTTTCCTTTTCTCCTGCTGTTTTGCAAGAAACATCGGAATCAGATTAATCGCCACTAACGCCACCGTAATAATTACCACTACCAATGTTGAAATAGCATTAATACTCGGATTTACACGTTTGCTCATGGTGTAGACCATAATACTCAAGTTCTTTACACCTTGACCTGTAACAAAATAAGAAATAATAAAATCATCTACCGACATCGTAAAGGCAATCAAAGCACCGGAAACAATTCCCGGCGTGATCTGCGGAACAATGACTTTTAACAACGCCTGCATCGGTGTTGCTCCCAAGTCCATGGCAGCATCTGCCAGATTCGGGTCCAGAGAACGTACCTTAGGCATAACGGACAGAATCACATAAGGAATGCAAAAGGCAATGTGGGCTAAAAGCATGGTCGCATATCCCTTTTCCGCCTGAAACGTAATAAATAACAACATAAATCCAATGGCCGTTACAATCTCCGGATTCATAATTGGAAGATTATTGACCTGTTCTACCACATCTCTGACTACTTTTCTGGATTTGCTGAGACCAATAGCGGTAATAGTTCCTACTACAGTAGATATCAGGGTAGAAAGGATAGCAATGCTAAAGGTCGTATACAAAGCCTCCATCATATCTCTGGATTCCAGCATATGCTGATACCATTTCAAAGAAAATCCGCTGAAATGAGTCAAAGATTTTCCTTCGTTGAAGGAAAATACAATCATATATAATATGGGAGCATAGAAGAAAATGATTAATACAATCATCAGTATTTTCCCAAACATTCTTTTGTCTTTCTTCATACTGATTATTCTTCCTCCTTCCCACCGTTATTACGTACTTCCACTTTTTTCACAAGCATCATCATGAGCATCATAATAATTGCCATAATCATGGAAATAGCACTACCGAAATTCCATTCTCCAGCAGTAATGAACTGATTTTCAATCAGATTACCAATTAAGAAATACTGTCCGCCACCTAACAGTTTTGGAATAAAGAAGGAACTGACTGCCGGCAGGAATACCAGCGTAATACCATTAATTACGCCTGGAAGGGATAATGGAAAGGTTACCTTTTTAAAGGTTTCGGTTTTGCTGGCTCCTAAATCTGCTGCTGCCTCCAAAAGCGACGGATCCATTTTACAAAGGGCACTGTTGATCTGCAAAATCATAAAAGGAATAAAGTTATAGACCATTCCTAAAAGAACCGCTCCTTCTGTATACAAAAGTTCCACTTCTCCGAATCCCAGAATTTTCAATATCTGCTGAATAATTCCGCCCTCACTTAAAAGACCAATCCATGCATAGGTTCTAACCAGCATGTTGATCCATGTAGGAATGGTAATTACCATGATTAAAAGATTCTGCACTCTTTCACTGCTTCTTGAAATAAAATATGCTGCAGGATATCCAATCAAAAGACAAATAAAGGTTGTCTTAAATGCAATCATAAGACTTCGGCCCAGGACCAATAAAAAGTCACTATCTGTAAAAAACTTCTTATAATGCTCCAGAGTAAAAGAAAACGATATAATACTGTTACCATGCTGCGTTATGGAATACATTGCAATTAACGCCATAGGTAACACCAACATTAACACCATCCATACAATGTACGGAATTGCTAATTGTGTGAATTTTTTCATTATTCATATACCACCTTTGACATAACATGAATATCTTCCGGGAAGAAAGTTAAGCCAACTTCCTGTCCAACTTCAGAATAATCGGTCGTGTGAATCTTAAATTCACGACCAGTCGTAGAAAATGTCACCTTATATATACCTACATTAATATTTTCCGGATCAAATTTATAATCTACATCAATATCAATGGACTGATTTTCATCGCTGAGTTTCCAGCCCTGAGCATTAGCCCATGTTTTTATATCGGTATCCAATGCCTTGGATTCTTTAATTTCATCCGCTGTAATAAAGAAGTTAAATGCCATAACTGCTTCATTTGCTTTTTCGTTCTTCACAACTCTCTGGTTAACCACAAAGATTTTCTTTTCAATGGTGGTTCCGCCAACCGCATGGAAAATGACCGGATAAGTTCCCAACTCTTCCTGCAATTCATACTCAATTTTTGCAATGGAAGTATACTCATCTGTTTCCGGATTCCATGCCTGAGCATTGGAAAGAGCAATGATTTCTTTGTCATCCAGTTTTGCCACATCTTCTATATCTACATAAAAATCATTGGCACTGATTTTTTCTTTTCCATCTTCGCTGGTTACATCCGTATTACGGATTACATGCATGTTGACAGTGACCGTAGTACCCGGTACAGTTTCAACCATAATTTCATAATGCACTCCTTTGAAAAGTACACTTAAAACTTCTCCTGTCATCTTTCCTTTGGTTACTTCTACAATATCAATATCTTCCGGACGGATAACAACATCTACCTTTTCATTCTTCTTAAAACCAAAGTCTACACAATCGAATACAATATCATCGAACTGTACTTTATAATCTTCCAGCATAACTCCCGGAATAATATTACTTTCACCGATAAAATTAGCTACATAGCTGTTAGCAGGTTCATTGTAGATTTCTTCCGGAGTCCCCACCTGCTGAATTTCGCCGCCCTTCATGACCACAATTTTATCAGACATCGTCAGAGCTTCTTCCTGGTCATGAGTTACAAAAATAAAGGTAATTCCTACTTCCTGCTGAATTCGCTTTAATTCATACTGCATTTCTTTACGCAGTTTTAAATCCAATGCCGCCAATGGT
>CAZSBV010000023.1:0-14070 GCA_964605105.1 uncultured Lachnospiraceae bacterium
ATTCAGCACCACAAATGTCACAGTATAAATGACCGGGAACCATTTCGGCTCCGCACTTTTGACATTTCATTGTATCATTCCTTTTTTATAAATATTCTTCAATATATTGTTCAAATTGTTCTAAAGACATAAGTACTTTTCTTGGTTTTGTTCCCTCTTCTTCGCCAACAACACCGGCTTCGGCAAGCTGATCCATAATTCTGGCAGCGCGGTTAAACCCGATTTTGAAAACTCTTTGAAGCATGCCAATAGATGCTTTTTCTTTTTCAATAATAAATTTACCGGCATCTATGAAATAGGAGTCTTTTTCATTTCCGCCGCCTCCCGCTGATGAACCGCCTCCCGTAGTACCAAGATTCTTAATTTTATCTTCAATATCTTCACTATAAACATTTCCGATATTTTGATTTTTCAAAAAGTCAACAATATTTCCAACTTCTTCATCAGAAACAAAGGCCCCTTGAATTCTGGCTGGTTTTGGATATCCCTGTGGATAGAAAAGCATATCTCCTTTTCCCAGTAATTTTTCGGCTCCGTTCATATCCAAAATAGTTCTGGAGTCCACACCACTGGATACAGCAAAGGCTACACGGCTTGGCATATTTGCTTTAATCAGACCGGTAATAACGTCAACACTAGGTCGCTGAGTTGCAATAATTAAATGGATTCCGGCAGCACGTGCCAACTGCGCCAGACGGCAGATGGATTCTTCTACTTCTCCGGGAGCTACCATCATTAAGTCAGCAAGCTCATCTACAATAATTACGATCTGAGGCATCGGTTTACCTGCCTCTGTATCTCCTGCGGCAATTTTTTGCTCTATTTTGGCATTGTATTCTTTTAAGTTACGAACGCCAAAATCCGCAAATTTCTGGTAACGGTCCGTCATTTCAGCTACGCCCCAGTGTAGTGCGGCGGCAGCTTTTTTGGGGTCTGTTACGACCGGAATCAACAAATGAGGAATTCCGTTATATACACTCAATTCTACTACTTTAGGGTCAATCATAATGAGTTTGACTTCGTCCGGAGTTGCTTTGTAGAGCAGACTCATAATCAAAGTATTGATACATACAGATTTACCACTTCCGGTAGAACCGGCAATTAACATATGAGGCATTTTAGCGATATCCGCTACCACAACCTTACCGGCAATATCTTTTCCTACTGCAAAGGCTAGTTTGGAAGGAAAATCTTTATATTCTTTGCTCTCCAATAAGTCTCGTAACCCTACAGAAGCATTTTCTTTATTTGGAACTTCAATTCCGATAGCTGCTTTGCCGGGAATCGGAGCTTCCATTCGGATATCTGTAGCAGCAAGATTTAATTTAATGTCGTCAGCAAGCCCAACAATTTTACTTACCTTAACACCTTGCTCAGGCTGCAGTTCATAGCGGGTCACGGCAGGTCCCTGACTGATATCGGTAATGGTAACTTTCACACCGAAGGTACTTAAAGTCTGTTGCAAGCGCATTGCAGTTTCTTTTAACTGTTCCATTCCTTTTCCATTCTTCGAGGAATCGGATTTTTTTAAATAGGAAATTGGAGGGAACATGTAAGGTTTTGGAGGCTGTTTTTCTGCCTCTTTTATAGCTTTTATATCCTGTCCGGCAGCTTTCATAATTTTTTCTTTTTCGGACAACTCTGCCGGTCTTGCTACAGGACGCTTGATTTTTGCAGGAGCAGGCGTAAATTCTTCAAATCTTTCCTGTACGGCTTCTTCCTCAATATACTCCGGAGCAGAAATAGATTCTTCTGAAAAATTTTGAACCGGAGTAACCGGTGTTTCTTCCATATCACTTGGTACTAATTCACGCATTCCCTGCTGAATTGGTGTACTTTCAGGGATATCGAAAGATGGAGTTTCTTCCAATTCGATCTGATGCGCACCATGAATCCGAATATTGCTAAAGTCAAAATCAGATTCTACCGGAGCAGATATTTTTTCCTGAATCTCAACAGGCTGCTCAAGATCTTCCAATGTAATCTCGTGTAAGTTATCGTGTCTTGTTATTTCCGGTGTCTTTTTCGAAGTTAATTTTGTGTCTAACATTACACCGGATACTTTTTTATCCATACGAAGAATTTTTTCGGCTTCCTGCTGGTTGGATTGTTCTAATTTCTCACGGTTCTCGTTTTCCTTTTGTTCTAATTGTAATTCGCGTTCACGCTCACGCTTCAATCTCAACTCTTCTCGTCTCTTGGCCGCCTTCTCGCGACGGTACAAAGCATCATCTTTTGCGGAAGAAACTACATACCGTCCTCCTTTTTTAACTCCGTTGAAAAAGGATTTTTCTGTAATGATCACGATACAGCCAATGGCCAATACTAATAGAATCAAGACAGAGCCTATAGTATCTAAAAGGGAATATAGTATATAAGCTAAAGAGCCACAGATGACACCACCACCAAGTTTAGAATCTTTACCAAGTGTGTATATTTCTGCAATGGAATATCCCGTAGACTGGTCCAAATCTGCCTGAAAAATGTGTAAAAAAGCACCTACAATCAAAAATAAAATAATCCCGGCTGTTAATTTTAAGGTAGCAATGCCATTTCCTTGATTAGAAATGCCAAAGCCTACAGCGATAAAGATAAAAATAGGTGCAATATAAGCCAATAAACCAAAAATCCCGAAGAGAAATCCGGAAATTGCATTTCCTACAGGACCTATAATTCCAAAATTACATAAAAAAAGTAAAATAGCCACAGCCAAAAGAATCAGTAATGTTAATTCATTACTGATCATTCTCTCTTGTTCTGTTCGTTGTCTTGGTACAGTTGTGGTCTGTTTGGAAGAAGTTTTTCTTCTGGTTGTATTTTTAGATGAATTCTTTGTTGTATTTTTAGAAGCACTATTGTTTCTTTTTCTTGTGCTTGAATTTGTTGCCATAAATCATCAAACCTTCCTAAATATTTTTTGCAAAAAAACACCTAGGATAGTATAGCATATAATTTTAACCTTTTTCAATCATTTCATGTAATTTTGAAACTGCCATGGAAATCCCGCCAACTTCATCAATTAACCCCTCTTCAACCGCTTCTTTACCAACTAAAATTGTGCCTACATCCTTGGTAAGGATTCCGGTCTGCATCATTAAAGTTTCTAACCTTTTTTTGGAAATATTGCAATGTTTACTTACAAAAGTAATAATTCGATTTTGCATTTGCTTAAAATAATCATAGGTGGGCTGTGCTCCAATTACCAGACCATTCATACGCACCGGATGAATTACCATAGTTCCGGTGGGAACAATAAAGGAATATTTACTGCTGACTGCGATGGGAACTCCAATGGAATGACTCCCGCCAAGAACCAGGGAAACTGTGGGCTTACTTAAAGAAGAAATCATTTCCGCAATAGCAAGACCGGCTTCCACATCACCACCCATAGTATTTAACAGTAATAAAACTCCCTGAATTTCATCACTGTCTTCAATAGAGGCCAGTATGGGCAGAATATGTTCATATTTGGTAGATTTTATATTGTTTCCAAGAACATCATGTCCTTCAATCTCTCCGATGATAGATAAGAGCTGGATTTTATGATGATGTGAACTTCTATCTAACATCACTTTTCCATCTTCATCCAATTGCTCTTTGGCCCATTTTTCTTCTTCGATTTGGTTTTCTGATTCAGAATTTTTTGGCATATTTTTCTTTTTTGTGTTCTTTTCAGAGTCTTTATTTGAATTTTTTGTTTTTGCCATTGTGTGTCTCCTTTTTTACAGTGTTCAATACATAGTTGTTATGTTTGTATCTTATAAATTAGGATGGCACAAAAAAAAGAGCTTATTCAGCTCTTTTTAAATATCTTTTAAATCGTAGTCATCGTCCAGCCTATAATTATTCAAATCATAGTGCATCTGGTCGTGGGTCGGTTCAAAAGCATAATTCATCTCTTTTTTTACATGTTTTTTAGGCAATGGTAAAGGATTTTCGATAAACTTAATTGGTTTCTTTACTTCCGGTTCAGGAATAGCTGCAATTGGAGGTTCTTCCGTTGCGGCTTCCTGTGTTGCAGGAATTTCTTCAACTGTTTTTGCAACAGTCTTTACAGCGTCTTCTTCAACTGTTTCCACGACAATTTCCTTAACAGCTTTCGCGGCACTTTCCGCAACCATAGGAGTTACAGTTACTTTTCTGGAGCGTTTAATTGCATAGAAAATTACACTGACAACCAAAACAAGACCGAGGGAAATATATTGGTTCAGTCCTGCTTCCTGCGCAAAGTAATTACATTTATCCGTTAGCCAATATTGAAACACAACATTGTCAAACCGGAAATTATTCCATAAATAAAACATACCAAAGAAGCCGATAACTACACTTAATAAAAAGTATATAAAGTGTAAAATTTGTAATCTTTTTTCTTTGAAATTAAATTCTCTTGTAATTAAAGTGAGCAGAATAAAAGTTACTAACAGGAAAAAACCTGCTAGATCTATGTAACAGAATATTCCTAAAAGAATCCCAAGAAGAATTCGTTTTACAAATTTTCCTGAAATATCACTGTAACTTTTCGAGCCAATCCAGAAAACAAGACCGGACAGGCACCACACGATATGCATGGAACTATCTGTTATGACAGGATAAAAACAAACACTTAAAAGACCACCAATAAGAGCAATCGCCAGTGGAAAAACAAAGCGGAACAGCTTTTTGGCACCTAAATAAAAGAAAATGACTCCTGTCAGCTGGAATATTAAGTTAATGATAGATACCAGTTCTTCTCTATTACCTAAAAAGGAAAATAAAACAGATAAAAATGATATATATATACTCTCCTGATTTAAATATGTAATTGCATAGTTTCCACCGGACTGTATAAATGCCTGAAAGAAAAGTTCTCCGCCGTCGGAAACTTTCCAGCCATTTGAAATTGACTGACAGATTCCAATTGCACACAGTAAATTTGCTATTATAATAAGAATACCGGCTTCAAACAATATTTTACCTGTTTTTTTATCCCCATACATGTTTTTTTGTTTCATTAATCTGCCTTTTCAATCGCCTGCTGTAAATCTGCAATAATATCGTCAACATTCTCGATACCTACAGATAAACGAATTAAATCAGGTGCTACTCCTGCCTCTACTAACTGTTCGTCTGTCATTTGACGATGTGTATGACTTGCAGGATGTAAAACACAAGTTCTTGCATCTGCTACGTGAGTTACAATTGCTGCCAGTTCTAAATGATCCATCATTTTACCGGCACCGGCTCTTCCACTCTTCAGACCAAAGGAAATAACGCCGCAGCTTCCTTTTGGCATATATTTCTGAGCCAGGTCATAATATTTATTTCCAGGAAGTCCGGGATAGTTAACCCAGGCAACTTTTTCATTTTTTTCTAAAAATTCTGCAACTTTTAAAGCATTGCTGCAATGGCGTTCCATACGAAGTGGTAAAGTTTCCAGACCAACATTCAAAAGGAAAGCATTCTGAGGCGCCTGAATAGAACCTAAGTCTCTCATTAACTGTACAGTTGCCTTTGTAATATATGCACCTTTTCCGAATTTTTCAGTATATGTAACACCATGATAAGAATCATCAGGAGTACAGAGACCGGGGAATTTTTCAGCATGCGCTGTCCAGTCAAAGTTACCACTATCAACAATAGCTCCACCAACAGTCATAGCATGACCATCCATATATTTGGTCGTGGAATGAGTTACAATATCTGCGCCCCATTCAAATGGATTACAATTAATAGGTGTAGCAAAAGTATTATCAATAATAAGTGGTACTCCTGCTTCATGTGCCAGAGTAGCAAATTTTTCAATATCCAGAACTACTAAGGCAGGGTTTGCAATCGTTTCTCCATATACACACTTGGTATTTGGCTGGATTACTTTTCGTAATTCGTCTAATGGTGCATCAGGATCTACAACAGTACATTCAATACCCATTTTTTTCATAGTTACAGTGATCAGATTATGAGTTCCACCATAAACGGTAGAAGACATTACTACATGGTCTCCTGTTTCGCAAATGTTAAAAATTGCATAATAGTTTGCTGCTTGTCCGGAAGAAGTAAGCATTGCAGCTACGCCGCCTTCCAATTCGCATATTTTTGCGGCAACACAATCGTTAGTTGGATTCTGAAGTCTGGTATAGAAATAACCGCTTTCTTCCAAATCAAACAATCTTCCCATCTGTTCGCTGGATTCGTATTTAAATGTTGTACTCTGATAAATTGGTAAAATTCTTGGTTCACCGTTCTTTGGCTGCCATCCGGACTGTACACATACAGTCTCTTTTGCATAATTCTTGCTCATAATAATCCTCCTAATTTCTGAAATGAAAATTATTCATCCCAGTTATGGTATACAGACTGAACGTCATCATCTTCATCCAATAAATCAAGTGTTTTCTGAAGATTTTTAATAGCTGTTTCATCTGTTAATTCTACATAGTTTTGAGGAATCATGGTTACTTCTGCGCTAACCAGAGGAATTCCGGCTTCTTCCAAAGCTTTTTTTACTTCGTCAAATGCATCCGGTGCTGTTAAAACTTCATAGCTGTCTTCTTCTTCGTTGAAGTCATCTGCCCCGGCGTCTAATGCTGTCATCATTAAATCATCTGCATCCAGATCACATTCTTCTTTGTCAATGATAATCTGTCCTTTTTCATCGAAACTGAAAGATACACAGCCCGGTGTACCAATGCTTCCGTTTCCTTTGGTGAAAGCACTTCTTACATTAGAAGCAGTTCTGTTCTTATTATCTGTTAAAGCGTTTACAATAATAGCAATTCCATTTGGTCCATAGCCTTCATATGTAACGTATTCATAGTTGACATTTCCCAAATCTCCAGCGGCTCTTTTGATACCTCTTTCGATGGTATCGTTAGGCATGTTGTTGGATTTTGCTTTTTCGATAACTTTTGCTAATTTGAAGTTATTTGTCGGATCCGGTCCGCCTTCTTTTACCGCTACAGCAAGTTCTCTACCGATGATAGTAAAAATTTTACCTTTTGCTGCATCGTTCTTTTCTTTTTTGTGTTTAATATTTGCAAATTTTGAATGTCCTGACATTTGTGTTCCTCTTTCCGCCTTATGGCTAAAAATCTAAAGTATCTTATAAAATATATCACCTTGAGAATTAAACGTCAATGCAATTCCAGACTTATCTTTAAAGCTTCGTTGACCTGTTCCATAATAAAATCATCCAGATGACAAACTTTATCTTTTAATCGTTTTTTATCTATAGTTCGTAGCTGCTCCAGCAAAATGACAGAATCTTTTACCATTTCATATTTGGCACATGCCAGATCAATATGTGTGGGTAATTTATGTTTTGTCAATTTTGAGGTAATAGCTGCGCAAATTACGGTTGGACTGTGTTTGTTTCCCATATCATTTTGTACAATCAGAACCGGTCGGATACCGCCCTGTTCTGAACCAATTACTGGTCTCAAATCCGCATAATACACGTCTCCGCGTCTCAAAAAAAATCACTTCCTTCATCTAATATAGCTTTTATAATAATAGAAGTATTGCCACATTATTCGAAGGTATACTAAATATTTCTAACTATTTTTATCTCATTTAAATTCTGTCTAAACTATAATCATTGAAATAGTCTTTTGCATAACACTGAATTCCTGCTTTATAATAAATTCTCGGAACTCGCTTTCCGATAACACAAACCAGTTCATAATTGAAACGGTCAGCCAGTTCTCCCAGAGCTTCCATGGTGATGTTTTCTTCTCCGGAATTACCGATTAAAACAACTTCATCGCCTTCCTTTACATCTTGGATATCGGTAACATCTACCATGAACTGATCCATGCAGATTCTTCCAAGGATTGGAGCACGCTGTCCATGAATTAAAACATGACCTATATTAGATAGGGTTCGTGGATAGCCATCACCGTATCCGACAGGAATGGTAGCTACTTTTGTAGATTTTTTTGTTACAAAAGTACCTCCATAGCTGATTTCCTTTCCGGCATCTAAAGTTTTCAGATATACAATATGACTATGCAATGAAAATGCAGGTTTCAGATCCCACGATTCTTTCTTTATCTCTTCTGAGGGCCATAAACCATACATGGAAATTCCAACACGGACTAAATCCATATGAGTTTCCGGCATTTCCAGAGCTGCTGCACTATTGGCACAGTGTTTGATTGGTATTTTAATTTCAAATCTTTTCTCAATCTCTTTACAAAAATTGCGGAATATTAAAAATTGCTTGTTTGCATCTGCCTTTTCCTCATAATCCGCTTTTGCAAAATGAGTAAAGATTCCTTCTATTTTTATGTGTTTACATTGAAGTACTTTTTCTATATAACTGCTTCCATTTTCATCCGGTAAAATACCAATTCGGCTCATGCCGGTATCTACTTTAATATGAACAAGTGCTGATTTGTTTTGTTTTGCAGCCTCTTCTTCGATCAATTCCAACATATCTTCACGAAAGACAGCAAAGCGGATATCTTCTTTGATCATTTGTTCATAGGTGTATGGGAATACATAACCTAAAACTAAAATAGGTTTTCGGATGCCTGCTTTACGAAGAATAAAAGCTTCTTCTGCTGTTGCTGTAGCAAATCCATACATAAATTCTTTATCTTCTAATTCTTTGGCTATGGGAACTGCTCCGTGACCATAACCGTCTGTTTTTACAACCGAAATTATTCGGGTATCAGAAGATAATTTTTGTGCTATATTATTCATATTATGAGAAATTGCATCTAAATCAATAGCTGCATATATTCGTTCATAATGTTTTTTCATAAATCCTCCACAAAGAATTACTTTTCTTTTTTGTACTTAATAAAATTAACGTAACACATCTGACAATGCGTTGCAGATATCGCTTGCCAGCATACTATATTCATTTTTCTGTTCGGCTGCCAAGTCGCCGGCAGTTGCATGAATATATACGCCCAGTACGGCTGCTTCATGCGCCGATAAATGAAAAGCCAGCATAGAAGCAAGAATTCCGGTAAGAACGTCACCACTGCCTGCAGTTGCCATACCACTGTTTCCACGCAGATTGATAGCGTAAAGTGAATTTTCACTGCATACAATAGTTCTGGCATCTTTTTTTACAACAGTTGCGTGAAGTTCTGTTGCTAATTTTTGCGTGATTTCTAATCCATTCTGTAATAATTCTTCATTATTGGCACCGGAAATTCTGGATAATTCTTTTGGATGAGGAGTCAAAATCAATTTGCGTCTGCTATCTTTCTGATCTTCTTTTAAAAGTTGATAATTTACCGCATCAGCCAGTAAATTTAAAGCATCAGCATCTATGACTAATGGTTTTGCAGATTCTTTGATGACTGTCTGCAAAAGACCATTTGCAATCTCGTTGGTGCCAAGTCCGGGACCGATAGCGATGATATCAGCCCATGCGATTCCTTTTCTTACCTGCTCGATTGCTTGATCCAAAGTTTCATAAGTATCTATCATAGCTTCCGGAAGGGTTGTCAAAAGTTCACTCTTTTGTTCTGTGTGGGTACAGATACGTAACATTCCACAACCGGACATCATGCAGGCCTTTCCGGCAAGAATGGCAGCGCCGCCGATATTTTTGCTTCCTGCAATTAAAAGGATTTTTCCGAATGTACCTTTGTGTCCCCAGGGGTCCCGTGGGGGAAGATACTCTTTTACAGCTCCTGTCAATGCAAACATTTCAGGTGGCTGACCTAAAAAGCTGTCCTTAGTAATACCAATTTCCTTTTTTATAACTTTTCCGGCGAATTTTGCACCATAAGAAAGATACAAACCTCTTTTTAAAAAGGCAAAAGTTATGGTCAGGTCGGCTTTTAAGGCTGCTCCACATATCTCTCCAGTTGCAGCATGGATTCCGGAAGGAATATCCAAAGCAATTTTATAACTGTTTAGCTTGTTGATTTGTTCAATTACAGAGGCAGCATTTCCTGTTATGTCCCGGTTTAGTCCCACTCCAAAAATACCGTCTATGATAATATCATATGAATCAGACGGCAAATTGGTAACTATAGGAATATTCATCTTTTGCAATATTTCAAACTGGATCTTTGCGGATTCGCTAAAATCTGCAACATCCAGGGGCTTGTTACTTATGATAAATACGGTTACGAAGTATCCTTTTTGAAGTAAAAGTCTTGCCACGGCCATGGCGTCACCGCCGTTGTTGCCTTTTCCGGCAAGAATAAGTATATGTTCTTTCCTCCAGGGAAAGCGGTGGATGATTTCTTCAACACAAGCCAATGCAGCCTGTTCCATAAGGAGCAAAGCAGGAACTTTGAAATGCTGTATGGTATTGTTGTCATAACGCTGCATCTCATCCCCGGTAACCAAATATTCGATAGGTTCCATAATATTTCTCCGAAGTTACTTTTAGGAATTTCTTAATTTCTCGATCTGCTGAGTAATTTTATCAATATGTTCCTGTTTCATATCAAAAATCTCTACTACATCAGCACCAAAGATATCATGCATAAAGGAATACATTTCATAATTCTTAATTTCTTTTTCCTGTTTACGCACAATGTTTTTCTTTAATTCAATTCTGATTTGTGTAATCCATTCTCCTATTTCGTCAATTTCCTGCGCATTGACTTTAAGAACTTCATAGCACATTTCCATGGTACGAACCATTAAAGCATAGTTAGCCTGATCAATTTCTTTTGGAATATCCAGCAATCTATCCTGGTAATCCTCCAGTTTTTCATTGCATTCTTCGATGATCCGCTTGTTTTCTTCTATCTTTTTATTAGCGGCAGCATCATCTCGTTCCATAAGCTGAACAATTTCATCCATTAGCTTTTTCTTTATTATTTTTATACTTTTGGATTCGGTATTCAGCTTTCCCTGTAATTTCAACAGAGAGTTCAAATTTTCTTCCAACCTTTTTAGCTCTTTATCCGGTTCCATCATGGCAAAAAGGCGGTACCATTTATTATCTAATGTCAGAATCGGTATTCTTTTTCCCGTTAAAGCTTTTTTATAGGTCTCATCTTTTGTCGCCATAATTATTCTCCACTGTGTTGTTTTTCGTTCTTCATGTCCCAATAACGGCTGCTGTTGTAAGATAACTTCATCAGACTATCTGACAAATGTACATTTTCGACCTGAACGGATTCAGGAACATTTAAATCTACGTGAGCAAAATTCCATATTGCTTTAATATTATTTTTTACTAATTTTTCGGCTACTTTGACAGCGCCTGCCTTTGGAATCGTAAGCACTGCGATATCAATATTATTTTCTTTTATAAAAGAACTCATTTCTTCCATAGGACGAATTTCTAAATTACGTATTTTCATGCCATGAAGCTCCGGCTTCTGGTCAAAGATTCCTTTAAAAATAAATCCTCTTCTTGCAAAATTATTATAATTTAAGAGTGCCTGCCCCAAATTACCGGCACCGATTAAAATCAAATAATGTTCTTTATCTAATCCAAGTATTTTTGCAATCTCAACATATAAATGTTCTACATTATAACCGTATCCCTGTTGACCAAAACCACCAAAATGATTTAAATCCTGTCGGATCTGTGATGCAGTTACATGCATTTTCTGACTTAATTCCTGAGATGAAATTCGTTCTACACCTTCATCTCTTAATTCTCCTAAATAGCGATAATATCGCGGGAGACGGCCGATTACAGCCTGAGATATTTCTTTTCGTTCCAAAAATTTGCCCTCCTAATACAACTTACCCTGTGGCATTATATATTAAATATCCCCTCATAATATATTGTTCATTATAACTCACACGTTAAAATTATGTCAATCAATTGACATTGTTTCTAAAACCTTTTAAACTATAATAGTATGTCTTTTTCTGCTTTTAATGCAGGTATTAAAATAAAAAGTAAGGAAATTTGAGTTATATGATTCTTTCAGTATCAAATATATGTAAAAGTTTTTCAGAGAAAGTAATTTTAGAAAATATATCTTTTCATCTTGAAGATTATGACAAAGCTGCTCTTGTCGGTATTAACGGTGTGGGTAAGACCACTCTTCTTAGGATTATCGTAGGGGAAATGAATCCGGATGATGGTCTGGTGACTTTTTCCAAAGGAAAAAGCTTTGGTTATCTTGCCCAGAATACAGAAATTTCCGGGGATGCTACTATTTACGATACCCTTTTACAGGTGAAAGAACATCTTCTTGTATTGGAACAGGAAATTCGTAAAGTAGAAAAACAGATGAAATATGTGGAAGGTGCTCAGTTGGAAGCGCTTATGAATCAATATTCCAATATGACACACAGCTTTGAAATGGAAGGTGGTTATCAATATCAGAGTGAATTGATAGGTGTTCTAAAAGGTCTTGGTTTTATTGAGGAAGAATTTAACAAGCCAATGTCTACCCTTTCCGGAGGGCAAAAGACCCGAGTTGCTTTAGGAAAATTATTATTGACAAAACCGGATCTGATTATTCTGGACGAACCAACCAACCATTTAGATATTACTTCAATTGCATGGCTGGAAACTTATCTTTTAAATTATAAGGGTGCTGTGCTGATTGTCTCCCATGACCGTTATTTCTTAGATAAAATTGCCGGAAAGGTGATTGAACTGGATCAGAGTAAATCTACCGTATTTACAGGAAACTATTCTGATTATGCTGTAAAGAAAGAACAGTTACGTGTTGCCAGATTGAATGCTTATTTGAAGCAACAACAGGAAATCAAACATCAGGAAGAAGTAATTGAAAAATTAAAGTCTTTTAATAGAGAAAAATCGATCAAACGAGCGGAAAGCCGTGAGAAAATGCTTAGTAAGATCGAAGTTTTGGAAAAACCAACCGAAACCAATTCCGAAATGAAGATTCATCTGACTCCAAGAATTGTCAGTGGTAATGATGTTCTACAGGTACAAGGTTTATCCAAAGCCTTTCCTAATCATCCACTCTTCTCAGGGTTGGATTTTGAGATTAAGCGCGGCGAACATGTAGCAATTATTGGTGACAACGGCACCGGTAAAACAACGATTTTAAAAATAATCAATCAGATTATAGATGCAGATGAAGGTTCCATGCGTCTTGGAACAAATGTTACCATTGGTTACTACGATCAGGAGCATCACGTGTTACATAGTGATAAGACTTTGTTTGAAGAAATATCTGATGAATATCCAAATTTAAATAATACTCAGATTCGTAATACTCTCGCTGCATTCCTTTTCACCGGTGATGACGTGTTTAAGAAGATCAGTACCTTAAGTGGTGGTGAACGTGGACGCGTATCTTTGGCTAAACTAATGTTATCGGAAAGTAATTTTCTGATTTTGGACGAACCTACCAACCATTTGGATATTATGTCCAGAGAAATTCTGGAAACCGCCTTGAATCACTACGAAGGAACGGTTCTGTATGTTTCCCATGACCGTTATTTTATTAATAGAACGGCAACCAGAATTTTGGAATTATCAGGACAGACCTTGACTAATTATTTGGGTAATTATGATTATTATCTGGAAAAGAAACCACAAATCGGTATTACAGAATCCTCTTCTGCTTTTCCGCCTTCTACTGCTGTTGTTCAAAGTACAGTTTCTAAAGAAAGCGGTTTAGATAAAAAACAGGAATGGAAACAGCGTAAGGAAGAACAGGCTGCTATTCGTAAAAAGGAACGTGAATTGGCAAAAACAGAAGAAAGAATTGCCTATATTGAAGAAAGAACCTCGAAAATTGATGAAGAGATGACACTTCCGGAAATTTGTTCTAACTCTGTAAAATTACAGGAACTTCAAAAAGAGAAAGATTCATTGGAAGAAGAGCTTTTGGAATTAATGGAACGTTGGGAAAACCTAAGTGAAGAGTTAAATTAAATAGTTTTATAAGCGAAGCAGAACAAAATAAGGACGGTATTTATTTAAAATACCGTCCTTATTTTCCAGTTTTTTATTATTGTTGTAAAATATTAATGTTTTTTATTTTGCTCCCTGTAATCCTTAGGTGTCATACCAAATCTTGCCTGAAATACTCTGTAAAAATAGCTGTTATTATCGTATCCTACCGCCAAAATAATATCACCTACCGAGAGCTTTGTTGTAGACAGCAGAAAAGCTGCCTGATTCAACCTTTTCAGTTGAAGTAATTCCTTAAAAGTATGTCCTGTATT
>CAZSBV010000024.1:0-13967 GCA_964605105.1 uncultured Lachnospiraceae bacterium
TAGCAGTTTTTGAATGGTTCTTTTACTTTTTCTTTGTTTTTATCTAAGAAGAATGCCATTCCGTATTTCTGGTCTTCTGTTTCAAAACAGTCACCAAATAATTTTTCTTCAATTACGATAGCTGCATCCATATCTACATCTAAACCTTCGTTAATTGCTTTTTTGCAGTTACGAACAGCGATTGGAGCATTTTTCGCAATACCTGCTGCCATTTTTTCTGCTGCCGGCATTAATTCTTCCTGTGTATAAACAGCATTTACAAGACCGATTCTGTAAGCTTCGTCCGCTTTGATGTTTCTAGCTGTGTAGATCATCTGTTTTGCCATACCAGCACCAACAAGACGAGCTAATCTCTGTGTTCCGCCAAATCCTGGTGTAATTCCAAGACCTACTTCAGGCTGACCAAATACGGCATTATCAGAACAGATTCTGATGTCACAGCTCATAGCGATTTCACATCCACCACCTAAAGCAAATCCGTTGATTGCTGCAATTACAGGGATTGGGAATGTTTCTAATTTACGGAATACATCGTTTCCTTTTTTACCGAAAGCTTCACCTTCAGCTTTTGTTAAATTGCTCATTTCACCGATATCAGCACCTGCTACGAAAGATTTCTGTCCAGCACCTGTTAAAATAAGACATCTAACTTCGTCTAAATTAACAGCATCTAATGTCTGGTCTAATTCTTCTAATACAGTAGAGTTTAAAGCGTTTAATGCTCTTTCACGGTTGATTGTGATGATGCCTGTAGCACCTTTCTGTTCGTATAAAATAAATTCCATGATTTTCTCTCCTTTTTACATTATGATAAGCAGGCTGCCTAAGGCAGTCTGCTTATTAAATTAGTCTCTTTCTACGATTGTAGAGCAGCCCATACCGCCACCGATACAAAGTGTTGCAAGACCTTTCTTAGCATCTGCTTTTTCCATTTCATGAAGAAGAGTTACTAAGATACGGCATCCGGAAGCACCTACTGGATGTCCTAATGCAATAGCACCACCGTTAGGGTTAAGCTGTTTTTCTACGTCGATACCAAGATCACGACCAACTGCTACAGACTGAGCTGCAAATGCTTCGTTTGCTTCGATGATATCGAAGTCTTCGATCTTCATACCTGTTTTTTCTAATACTTTCTTTGTAGATGCAACAGGTCCAACACCCATGATAGATGGGTCAACACCGCCAAGAGCACCTGCTACGAAAGTAGCCATAGGTTTAACACCTAATTCTTTTGCTTTTTCTTCGCTCATAACAACGATTGCTGCTGCACCATCGTTGATACTGGATGCGTTACCTGCGGTAACAACACCGTTAGGGTTGATTGCACGAAGTTTTGCAAGTCCTTCTGCTGTTGTGCCAGGACGTGGACCTTCGTCAACTTTGAATTCAACCATTTCTTTTTTCTTTTTAATCATTACAGGAACGATTTCATCTTCGAATGCACCAGCTTCAATAGCTGCTACAGCTTTCTGCTGGCTGCTTGCTGCGAAAGCATCTAATTCTTCTCTTGTAAGTCCCCACTGTTCTGCTACGTTGTCAGCAGTTTTGATCATGTGGTAGTCATTGAATGCATCCCATAATGCATCGTTAACCATAGTATCGATCAATGGAGCATTACCCATTCTGTATCCGTAACGACCCTGTTTCATAGCATATGGAGCCATAGACATGTTTTCCATACCACCTGCTACAACGATGTCAGCATCTCCAGCCTGAATCATCTGAGCAGCCATGTTTACACAGTTAAGACCGGAACCACAAACTACGTTAACTGTTACTGCAGGTACTTCGATTGGTAAACCTGCTTTTAAGGATGCCTGACGAGCTACGTTCTGTCCAAGACCAGCCTGGATTACACATCCCATATATACGTGATCAACCTGTTCTGGAGCTACTCCAGCTCTGTTTAATGCTTCTTTAATTACTACTGCGCCAAGTTCTGCAGCTGGTGTTGTGGATAAAGAACCACCCATAGAACCAATTGCTGTACGACAAGCGCCTGCTAATACTACTTTCTTTGCCATTTTAAATGACTCCTTTCTGAAAATAAGTTTCTTTTTTTCTTTCTGCAAATTCCAGGAATTCGCTGATACAGTGGGTTTTGAAAAGATTGTTATTTTTTTATCATTACCCGTTGCCATTATTTTATCATAGCACTATGTATTTTGCAATCATTTTCTTTCTTGACAATACATTTTAGGAAAACCTTTTCCTATATATCAAAAGCATTTTTCAAGCGATTGCCACCCCTGAATTCATTAATTTATTTCATAAAATATTGTTCTAATTCCTCCTTTGCCTGTTCATAATTCTTAAAATGTATTGCATTTAGACCAAATTCTCTTGCCCCTTTAACATTCGCTGCATTATCATCCAAAAATACTGCTTCTTTTGGATTAATCTGGTATCTATCACAAAGCAACTGATAAATTGCCCTATCCGGTTTAATCATTCCTTCTCTATAAGACATAATACCTCCGTCCATTTCTTTCAGGAACCGAAGATGAGTATCTTTATTCGCTTCGTAAACCGGCTCTGACCAATTAGAAAGTACATATACCTTATATCCTCTGTCTTTCAATTCACGAATCCAGGGAATTGCGTAATCATACAACTCAATAAATTCTTCTTTATGATCATAGATTTTAGCAATATCCTCTTTATATTCCGGTGCACTCAGAGCATACTTATCTATAATTTCTTCTACCTGCATCTGCCCTTTATCAAACTCATTCCACCACGGGTTATGTACCGTGGCATTTGCAATAATATCAAATTTCTCCCCTTCAAATCCAAGATCTGCAAATAATTCTCTCCAACGAAAATATACCAATACCATTCCAATATCAAAAACAACCGTATTAATCATTGATTCTTTCTCCCGTAACATAAAATATGTTTTTACTCCTTGTTCACTATAGCATGAAAAAAAGAAACCCGCAAGAAAAGCGGGTCTCTAACTTTCCAACCACGAGCGTCACGCTTATGCGTTCGCTAGAGTTCACGGGTGACACCAAATTGACGTGTAAACACATCAGCTTGTCTTATGCCTTCCGCGCAAATTATAAATCAGGTTCCATAATTCCGTAAGTATTGCCTTTTCTCTTATAAACAACATTTACCTGATCGGTTTCGGCATTGAAGAATACAAAGAAATTATGTCCCAACAATTCCATCTGAATACAAGCATCTTCCGGATACATTGGTTTAATATCAAACTTCTTAGTTCTTACAATCTGGATTTCTTCATCATCTACATAATCTTTTTCAATAAATTCTTGTTTGAAGTTTCCTGCGGCCTGTTGTTTATCAATAATCTTATTCTTATATTTCTTTAACTGTCTTTCAATAATCTCTTCTACCAGGTCAATAGAAACATACATATCATTGCTAACTTGTTCAGAACGAATAATGTTTCCTTTCACAGGGATGGTTACCTCAATTTTCTGTCTGTCTTTTTCCACACCCAGAGTTACATGTACTTCTGTTTCGGAAGTAAAGTATTTTTCGAGTTTGCTTAACTTATCCTCCACTGCACTTCTAAGAGCATCTGTTACATCAATATTTTTTCCACTGATAATAAACTTCATACTTATCATCCCTTCTGTTTCTAGATTATGGTAAATTTGCTGTTTACCATAATTCATTCTATCATTTTATCTATCATTTGTCCATATTTATGTTTATTTTCAGATTTTTTCATTAATTTTTTTAAATTTTTCCTTTTCAAATAAATCAAGTATTTTTTTTAAATATTTAGCTTTTGGAAAAATATTACAAAACAAATGTTTCGTTTTAGCAGTTTTTTCGACTAAAAAAAACGGCATTTTACATGTGGATAATGTGCATAACTTGGTGTATAAGTGTTTTTTGCCCAAAAATCCACCTTTTTCGATGTGGATAACTTTTTTGCTTATTTTTACTTTTTTAAGTAAAAACCTTATCTTTTTGTGCATTTTATCCAAGGTATTTTTAGTCAAGAGAAAGAAACTAAAAAAATAAATTCAGACTTTTTCTACAAAATGAAATTTTATTCCTTCAAAGCTAAATAAAATAAGGCAGTGAGACTGTTGGATGCGAGCATCCACAGGCTCTCTGCCTTATTTTGCTTAGCTTTGAAGGTAAGAAGGTTAGAAGATCCTTCTTACTCCTAAAATTCTGTCATAATTTGCATTTGAAATAATAATTCCTGTTCTGGAGTTACTTGCATGAACAATATTTCCATTACCAATATAAATTCCAATATGACCTGAGTAATATACAAGGTCTCCGGGAATTGCATTATCAATGCTTCCTACATTAGTTCCCTTTTTATTCTGTGCTGCTGCCGAATGAGGTAAAGAAACTCCAAAATTAGCATAAACAGCTAAAGTAAATCCGGAACAGTCTGCTCCGTTTGTTAAACTGGTACCGCCATATACATATGGATTACCAACAAACTGTACCGCAAAATCTGCAACCTGCTGTCCAAGACTTCCGTCTCCGGTGGAAACTGCTGCTGCCGCCGCCTGAATCTGGGCCGCTTCTGCTGCCGCCGCTGCGGCTGCTGCTTCCTGCGCTTTTCTGGAAGCTGCCAATGCTGCCTGTCTCTCTTCTTCTTCCTTCTGTAAACGAGCTTTTTCCTCTTCTTTGGATTCTGCCTTTACAAATTCTGTACTTAGAGTTACATATTCTTCGGATACATAACCATATCCTTCTTCAATCCTGATCTGTACCCATCCACCTGCTTCATCCGTTACCGTAAGCACTTCACCACTAGGTACCTGACCTAAAATTGCAGATTCTGTATTTGGTTCTTTTCTTACATTCAAAGTTTCAGTATTTACAATCGCAGTTCTTCGTCCAACTTCTTTTGCCATTTCATTGGCCGCATCTCCGGTCACGCAATACTCTGCTTTTACATAACCAATACAACTTCCGGATTCAATCTTATACCATCCGTTTTCTTCACCTAAAAAATCACCAACAGAATTGTCGTAAAGCTTACCAACAATTTCACCATCTTCACTCGGAATACTTCTAACATTCACATAATCATTCACATCTGCAATTACCAGATTAGAATAATCTTCTTTGACTGCCTCTACAATCTCGTTTTTAACAACTTCGGCAGGTTCAATCGGTTCTACAATGTAATATTCAGTTTCTGTATCTAATCCTTTTTCTTCTGCCACAGTCTTCATGGAAACACCTTCATTTAAAGATAAATCCAGACCTGCTACCGGCAGAACTTTATCCATTTCTACAGCAAAAACTGTCATATCCATGCCTGTTACTAACAAGGCAATACTTAAAACTCCTGCTGCAAATCTTACTTTATTAGAAATCATTCATTAACTCCCATTAAATTCTTTTTCACACTTTGTAATAATTTTGTAATAACTGCTTACAAATAATAACATTATATGAGAGTATTGTCAAATCATTTATAAATTTGATTTCTTTTTCCCATTCAGGAAATTCTAAATTTGCGTAAAAATCAAGTACTATTTGTTTTCAATCAAATATTTCTGCACACTGTTAACAGCATTGGCTCCATCTGCCACTGCAGTAATAATTTGTCGTAATTCCTTGGTCCTGGTATCTCCGGCAACAAAAATTCCCGGAACGGAAGTTTCACAATTTTCCCCTGCTACGATATAGCCATTCTGATCCGTTTCCACCAGACTTGCAAAACATTCCGTATTAGGATGAATTCCTACTGCAATAAAGACTCCATCCACTTTTACCTGCTTTTCTTCTCCAGTCTTTCGATTCCGGATTTTCACCTGCTCTACCTGTTCTTCTCCCTGAATTTCCTGCACCACACTATCCCAGATAATTTCCACATTGGGCAGAGACATTAAATTCTCCTGCAAAATCTTTGCCCCTCTTAATTCATCACGGCGATGTACCACATATACTTTCTCGCAGCCTCTGGCAAGGAAAATGGCATCCTCAATGGCCACATCTCCACCACCGACTACCATGGTTGTCCTTCCTCTAAAAAATGCACCATCACAGGTAGCGCAATAAGAAACACCCATACCTGCCAACTCCTCTTCTCCGGGCACCATTAATTTGTTATGGGAAGCTCCGGTAGCCAGAATTACCGTTTTTGTTTCGTATATCTTTTCGTCTGTTATGATTTCAAAATATCCCTCTTTTTTTTCAATCTTATTTACAATTCCCATTTCAAACTCTGCACCCAATTTTTCCATGTGAGCGTGAAAAGTCATTGCCATGTCAAATCCGTTCACGCCCGGAAGCCCCAGATAGTTATCTACTTCATAGGTCTGAGTGACCTGTCCGCCACTCATGCCTGTTCCTTCAATTACCAGAGTATCTAACCCTGCTCTCTTACCATAAATAGCAGCTCCCATTCCCGCAGGACCCGAACCAATAATGATTACGTCTCTCATATATTCATTTCTCCTTTTAACTTATCCTTCTTAACAATTCTTTTATTTGATATATTTCACGCACAGCTTATTTTCTCAAAATATATCAAATCATAGAGTTCTCTTATTATTTTTACTTTTTTCAAATATTTCTATGAAATCAAATCACAAATATCTTATCAAACATCTGGAATTAAAACCAGATGTTTATTATAATCTTATAAAAATGATTATAATGTAAAAGGAGATTTCTATATTATGTCAACCACCAAAACAGCCCTCATCACCGGAGCTTCCAGAGGTATCGGTAAAGCTATTGCTTATGAATTCGCCCGAAATGGTTATACTTTATACCTTACCTGCAAAAACAATATAGTTTTATTAGAAAAATTAAAAAAAGAATTGGAACATCATTTTCTCATAGAATGTCATATTTTTCAATGTGATATGGGAAATGTAAAGGAAGTAGAAAAGCTCTTTCAGATGATTTCTTCTCTGGATGTTATTGTCAACAACGCAGGCATCTCTCATGTTGGATTGTTGACAGATATGTCAGATGAAGAATGGCATAATGTCATGTCTACAAACCTGGATTCCCTGTTTTATACAAGCAAATTCGGTGTCCCTAAAATGCTTGCCTGCCACAAGGGGAAAATTATAAATATCTCCTCCATCTGGGGAAATGTGGGAGCCAGTATGGAAGTAGCTTACTCTGCTTCCAAAGGTGCTGTTAACAGCTTCACGAAAGCCCTGGCTAAGGAACTTGCTCCCAGCAACATTCAAGTTAACGCTATTGCCTGCGGCATGATTGATACTGATATGAATGCCTGCTTCTCTGAAGAAGATTTACATTATATAATAGAAGAAATCCCTGCTGATCGTATTGGTCAGCCTAAAGAGGTTGCCAAGCTTTGCTATATGCTTGCCGAAGCACCGGAATATTTGACAGGGCAGATTATTACTATTGATGGAGGATGGATATAAATAATCCGATAAAAAAACTGCAAGGGTTTTTATCTCCCTTGCAGTATATCTATACCTACTTTGGTTTTAGCCTTATTTGAATTTTGCCATAGCTTCTTCCATACTCATACCACCGGCAATAGCTTCTTTTCTCTTCGCATTCACTGCCTGAATTTCTTTCATACGTGGTCCGGATAATTCATATCCTTTCATTGCCCAAAGTGTAAGTGCCCATGCAACCATAGGAATCACACAGAACAATATAATTACTACCCAGTTCATACCCGGTGCATACGGTGTTTCTGCTACCGGTAAGTTTTCAAGACCAATCATGGTAACCGCAATACCTACTACTGTAGCTGCTAAAGAAGATACCAATTTATCTACCAGAGAAAACAATGTCCCCATGATACCAGGAATATATTTTCCGGAACGATAAGTTTCATAGTCTGCACAATCTGCAACCATTGGAATCGGCATATCTGCTGTTGCATAATAAGCACCATAACCAAGACCAAAGAAAAGAATAAATGCAATTGTATAAAGATTGAGGGAAAGTCCGTTTTCTCCCATAATGCTTAAATTCACTGCCGGATTTCCAGGCTGCCACATAAATAAAAGTACGAAGACTACTACGTAGCATGCAAGTGCAACTCCAACATATCTCTGTAAGGAAGCCTTCTGACCTTTCTTTTGTGATGTATTAACAGATAATACAAAGAATGGAACAGAGAATACATATCCAAGTACCATCATTGGAAGGTATAATCCGTCATAGTTACCCATCATACATCCATATAACATACAAAGTACAGTCATGTTTGTCGCGATAGACAATGCCAATTTACAGCTGCCACCGGCAACCATAAGTCTCTGCATTGGCTTGTTGGCTTTGATAATCTGAACATATTCAGAAATTTTTGTTTTTTCCTGATTTTCGCCGCCGATACCGAAATATTTGGAATTATCCTTTTCCCAGATACCGATAATAGCGAGAATTGTAAGCAGGATGGAAACTACGATACCAATTGGTGCAAAAAATCTGTAAAAATCAGGTGTATTGTAATCACCTACGTTAGAACGGATCACAGGTGCTAATACCTGCATCAATCCCATACCCGCCATAGAACCGATTGTATTAAAAATAGTAAATAATGGTCTCTGTTTTGGATCATTGGTAAGTACACTCTGGGCAGAACGTGTTACAGAAGTCTGGAAAGTATAACCAATTACCCATATAGCATATAACACTACAAATAATACATAACGCAACCACTGCATGCTTTCCGGAACAAATGGTGTCAAAATATATAATGCAACAGCAGATAATGCCATAATAATATTACCAATTACCATGAACGGACGGAATTTACCAAATTTCCCATCGGTTCTATCCATCATAGCACCGATAATCGGGTCTGTAATAGCATCAAACACACGCATGACTGTAATCATGGAAGTTGCAAACAAAGTTGCAATCGCTAATACAGTGTTACCAAAAGTTGCAATGTATGACAAGATCAATACATAGTATACGTTGGTAGCCCCGTTGTTCATAGGGAATAATGCAAGCTGATACATTTTCGCTCTGTTAAGACCGGAATCTACCTGATTCTTTTCATTACTCATTTCATTTTTCTCCAATCATTAATTCATTTTCCATATACTTCAATGTTTCGTCTTTTCTTTATAAATCAGACTCAAGGTTTACACGTATTTAACCAATGTAGCACGAACCGCGCCTGGTCCGGCTGCCAATTCTTTGAAATAACTAATTACAAGTTCTGCTACTCCTGCTTCGTATAAGTTTACTCCAAAAATAGTTTCACTTTCAAGAAGTGGTTTTAATTTCTCATCCACACACTCTACATCACCTAATTTGATTTCTGCAAAGTATGGACTTAACATATCCATTAATGGGTCCGCACTCAATTCCATCTTATCTCCGTTATCATCAACAGCCATAAGATAACGCAGCCAACCTGCCAATACCAATGGAATCATTTTTAAATCAGCTACGTCCAGATTCGGATTATCACGGTAAGCTTTGATAGTTCCACCAAAACGAATTCCCACTTTCTGAGAAGTATCTGTTGCAATTCTCTGTGGTGTATCCGGCATAAATGGATTTGGAATTCGTACATTCAGAACAGTATCAATAAATTCCTTTGGATCTAAAATTCCCGGATTAATTACAACCGGAAGTCCTTCATCATATCCAACTCTTTCTACCAGACGTTTGATCTGTGGATCGTTCATTTCATCACAAATTCTTTCACAACCAAGCAAACATCCATATACAGCTAATGTTGTATGAAGCGGATTCAGACAAGTACATACCTTCATGGTCTCTACCTTATCTACTGTTTCACGTTCTGTAAACATGATTCCACCTTTTTCCAACGCAGGACGACCGTTCGGGAATGCATCTTCAATTACAAGATATTCACTTTCCTCTGCATTTACATAAGGTGCAATATATGTTTTACGCGCTGTAATAATCGGATCAACACCTTCTACACCGTCTTCCTGTAAAATACCCTGAATAGATTCATGTGGTCTTGGTGTGATCTTATCAATCATAGACCATGGGAAAGTAACCTTAGTTTTATCATTAATATACTCTACAAATCCCTGTTCTACGAAACCTTTCTCTGCCCATTTTTCTGCAAAAGTATTAATAGTGTTATGAAGAATATCACCATTATGAGAACAATTATCCATACTTACTACTGCCAGTGGCTTTTCTCCATTTTTATATCTATGATATAAAAGTGCTGCAACTTTTCCCATATAACTCTTTGGTTTTTCAGGTCCTTTTTCAAAATCATCTGCCACAGCTGCCAGAAATTCTCCTGCTGCATCTACAAGGCTATACGCTTTTTCTGTAACAGTAAAGGAAATCATCTGTAAAGAATCCTTTGTAAAAATATCCTTTAGTCTGTCATATTCCGGAACATTTTCTGCATCTAAGATACAAGATTCGACCACACTGCCGACTACAGTTTTTTCCATGGTTCCGTCTGCTTTTAATGTCATCAAAATATTTAATTCATCATGAGGACGATTGACTTTTTCAATACTCTCAGCGTTACCTACGGCAATAATTCCTCTATCCAATACACCCTCATTTAAGAGATTCTGAACTACATTTGCCTGAAATGCTTTAAAAATATTTCCAGCACCAAAGTGAAGCCAATATGGATTCTCCTTTGTAGCTTTCACCATTTCTTCTAAATCATATTCCGGAATACGATACCCCTTCGCTCTCCAAGCTTCTTTTTCCTTTAAACCTTCTCTTGTTAATTTCATATCTTTTTATCCTATTTATACTACTAAAAAATTTCTTGTTACTTTATCCTATTTGTACTATTTTTCAATAACTAAACACTTTGTTTAGTTAAATTTTAACTATTCATTTTTATCTAATTTTAAAAATTTGCCAAAATCACAAATAGCATTTATTTTAACTAAGCTCGGTCTCCAAAATCGGAGCCGAGCTTATGTTATATCCGTTCCTTTTACCCATAATCGGATAATTTTACAGTCTAACCATACACTTCATGGTCTTCTACTTCCTATTTTTTTAAGGAAGCTTTAAATTCTTTATAGCTCTTATATTCTTCTGTTGCCTTGAATTTTTTAGATTTTAAAATCCAAAGAACTAAAGAAACTACAAACAATACACTAAAGAGAATTGCACCTGTTTTTGCTACTGTAATAACGATTGGCTGCGTTAATTTGATTGTTGTATCAGCACCAATACCATTCATAGCCTGGGAGTTTACAATTGCATACAGGTTGTGGTGACATGCTTCTCTCATGGCTGCTACTGCTACAGGGTCATTTTCATATGCAGGTAATCCGCTGTCTCCTGTAATCATGAACGTAAGCATGGAGTCGAATGTTGTGGTTCCGCCCATAACACCATCAACACCATTTACCATAGCATTTAATACGTTGTCTGTAATCTGAAGACCATTACACTGCCATTCCTCGTTCATGATACCTTTTACAAGGTTTGTGTTACCGCCGGACCACTGTGTACCCCAACGTGTGTAAGCCATCATAACGCCGTTGCCACCTTTTCCGGCGTACTCGAATTCACCGTTTTCATTCTTAACAACACCCTGAGATTTTTCAAGACCACCCTGGAATGCTCTTAAGTAAATTTCACGAGCTGCCTGTTCATTTAACCATACACCAAGACCGATACGATCCTGTTCACAGTCATTTAATGCAAAATGTTTGTAAACTACAAATACACCATTCTTTTCGATACCGCTTACTTCGTATCTTCCGATTTCACCGGAAAGGAAAGCATCTTCTGAATAGTATTCAAAGTTACGTCCGCTATATGGAGATCTGTGGATATTTGCACCAGGTCCATAGAGGAATGTTACTTTTGCATCTAAACAGTCGTTACCTACAATGTTACCAATTTCATAAGCTAAATCTTTGTTAAATGTAGCTGCAAGAACATCTTCAGATGTCAGTGCTGTTGTTTCTACATTAAGTCCTGCTCCGAATAATGTTACTGTTAATCCCTGTGGACCGTTTTCATCACGAGTACCAGGAGCTTCGATAGATTTTACAGGCATTGTCCAGTGGAAAGAGTCACCGATTAAAGAAACCATTTCATCAAATGTCATCTGGTCTAATAATTCATCCCACTTAGGATCATCATAATCAAGACCAATCATATCATACAGTTTTAATCCATTTTTAGCCTCAAGCGTTGGCATCTCTGCTACTGCATCCGGATCTGTTACATACTGCTGATCCTGAAGTCCTTTAATAAGATAATCATTTAATACAATCTTAACTGTCTTTTCAAGACTTGGCATTGTACCTTCCCAGTCATTACGTGTGAGGTAAGTTACCGTTGTACCTACTTCTGCATTCATGTTAGGGTCAGAAGCATCTAATTTGTTGTTGATTGCTGTACCGGCATCACTTGTAGCATAAGTTGTTGTATCAAGTGCCGGGTTATTCCATGTTGCAACTAAATCTGCATTACCTTCTCCATCCATACGTCCATCTGTATTTTCAGGAGTATAACCTTTTGCTGCCAACACGTTGTTTGCTGCGTTATGAGCATCTGTTGCTGCTGTGAATAAGTAATCACCTGCATCTAAGATGTATGTGCCTGCACCGTAAGCATCATAACTTGCTACATAATCACCATCGATTTCAATAGTTAAAGTTTCAGATGCACCCGGCTCTAAGATATCTGTTTTATCAAAACCTACCAAGTTTACAGAAGCTTTTTCAACACTGTTTTCAATATCATACTGTGTATATGGGCTGTTTACATAAACCTGTACTGTTTCTTTACCTGCTACATCACCAGTGTTTGTAACAGTTACTTTCATTGTATAAGTTGTTGTTGCTGCGTCATAAGATAATGCAACATCGCTATATTCAAATGTTGTATAGCTAAGACCAAACCCAAATGGGAATGCAACGTCATCACCGTATGTGTAATTACCGGCATTTCCTGTACCCATTACGAAGTCTTCGTAACGTGTTTCATAATATTTGTAACCTACATAGATACCTTCCTGATAAACCATGTATGTGTCTGCATGTTCAGGAATCTGGGTAATATCACCTTCATATACAATAGGTGTGAAGTTCTGCATAACAGGACTGGAGTAGTTATCGAAGCAGTAGGTATCCGGTAAGCTTCCGGATGGGTTTACTTTACCATTTAAAATTTCAGCAACTGCATTGATACCTGTCTGACCTACGCCGCCAATCCAAAGTGTGGCATCTACACCGTATTCGTTGTTCTTTAAGAAATCCACCTGAAGAGCGTTGGATGTATTGATGAGAACAACGATTTTCTTGATAGTTCCTGCATCTTTCATAGCTTTAAGATTAGCCATCATTTCTTTTTCGATATCGTTTAATGCAAGGTAGTTCTTACCATCACCTAATTCATGATCAAAGTAACTGTCTGCACCTTCACCACCGATACGGGATAATACAACGATTGCTGCATCACCGTGATCTGCTACAGAATTGATTACATCATCTGTATATACTTCCCAAGGAGCTTCTACGATTTCTGCAGAACCATATCCACTTGCTGTTGCGGAGTCCTGTACTACAGCACCCGCATTACCGCGTGTATATTCTGCTGCTGCACCTGTTTCATAGAAATCCCATAATGTCTGGTTAACAGTAAAACCTTCTTTTTCTAATGCAACTTTTAAGTTGTCGCACTTGGAACTGTCAACGTTACCGGAACCTGTACCACCGTAAACGATGTTTACAGAAGATGTGGAGAATAAACTTACTTTTGATCCTTCCGCTAATGGAAGAGTGTTATCCACATTTGTTAAAAGAGACGCACCTTCTGCTTCTACCTGTTTCACAAGTGCTGCTCCGGCTGCTGTTCTCTCTTCTTCTGTGGCAAAATCACCGTCATAATAAACTGCATTTGGATCTTCATTTTCTAATTCCCAGAAAGTTCCTCCAACAAATAATGCTACCGTGTTATCAAACATTGTAACACACACTGTTACTACAGTTAAAATAATTGCCAGTGGCAAGCTCAGCCATGTTAAAAATCTCCATGGTCTGATGGCTTTTCTTTTTGCCTTTTTGAAAGCT